>NZ_LYSO01000009.1:0-113691 GCF_001728935.1 Pseudomonas sp. AP42 | reverse complement strand
GGCCGTTACCGCAGGAATGGATATGTACACAATCCAACTGTGTCGACTGTCAGGTCGCTATCGCAGGCAAGCCAGCTCCCACATTTGGATCGCGGGGCGTCAGTTAGAACAGCGTCGGCTATCCGGTCGTCACGGGAGCAAGCTCTCTCGCCGCAGGTCCAGCGTCGCACCAAAGTTGTGTAGATACCTATGCCGCGATAAGGGTGCGTTAGCGAATTGTCTGACCGGCAGTGGCCAAAAAAAGGCGAATGAATGGGTTTTTTCCTAACGCGGGTCTTCGAGCCGGTTTTTTATAGTCGTGCCAATGGCAGATGAGCTGGTCACACAGTAAGGATTTGAATGTCAGTAGTCGACTACAGAGGTGCGTATGGCCGTCGTGACGGATGAAGCGACGACGTCCCTGGTTTTCGCGCGTTGGACCTTGCATGGCGACGGCCGATTGACGGGCGTGGAGGCGGATATTCAGTTGCCTCCCAAGGAGGGGCACGTGCTGCGGTTGCTGCTGGCCTCCGGTGGCGCGCTGATGACCAAGGACCGTTTGCTGGAGCTGGCCTGGCCTCGGGGTGAAGTGGCCGAAGAGTCACTCACGCGGTGTATCTATTCCCTGCGCAAGCACTTGAGGGCCGACAAAGGCTTTATCAAGACGATTTATGGCAAGGGCTATCGCTTTACCTGCCCGGTGCGCACAGGTGATCAACCCAGGGCAGTGGCACACGTGTGCGCCGTCTGTGGTCAGGCCAGCAATGTCCAGGGTTAAGGCATGGGGCAAAGGCCTGATGCTCGGGGTATTGATGGGCAGCAGCCAGGCCTGGGCCTTTTGCTGGGAAGAGGCGGCCAGCCGCTACGACCTTGAGCCGGAGTTGCTGCAAGCTATCGCCTCGGTCGAATCGGGTTACCGGGCCCAAGCGATGAACTACACCAACCGCAATGGCACGCGGGATATCGGCTTGATGCAAATCAACAGCATCCACTTGCCGCGCTTGCTCAAGCAGGGCATTACCGAAGAACGGCTGTTGAGCGAGCCTTGCCTGTCGGTGGAAGTAGGCGCCTCGATTCTTGCCGAATTCATCCAGCGGTTTGGCTACAACTGGACGGCGGTGGGAGCTTACAACGTGGGGCCGGGGCCCGGGCCACAGCGTGAGGCATTGCGTCTGCGCTACGCCGAAAGGATCTGGGTGCGTTATGAGGCGTTGACGGCGCAACGTCAATGAGATCAGGTGGCACGCCTCGCATGCAGGCCGCCACCCTGGCTATAATCACCGCCACCTTTTGTCGCCATCCGAGTCTAGCCCGCCCATGTATACCCTGGCCCGCCAGCTGTTGTTCAAACTCTCCCCGGAAACCTCCCACGATCTGTCCCTGGACCTGATCGGTGCCGGTGGCCGCCTGGGGCTCAATGGCCTGGTATGCAAGGCACCGGCGAAAGTGCCGGTGTCGGTGATGGGGCTGAACTTCCCCAACCCGGTCGGGCTGGCAGCCGGTCTGGACAAGAACGGCGCGGCCATCGACGGTTTTGCGCAGTTGGGTTTCGGCTTTGTCGAAATCGGCACCGTGACGCCGCGGCCGCAACCGGGCAACCCCAAGCCGCGCATTTTCCGCCTGCCGGAAGCGGAGGCGATCATCAATCGCATGGGCTTTAACAACCTCGGGGTCGACCATCTGCTATCGCGGGTTCAGGCGGCGAAGTACACCGGCATCCTCGGTATCAACATCGGCAAGAACTTCGACACGCCGGTGGAGCGTGCGGTGGATGACTACCTGATTTGCCTGGACAAGGTCTACGCCCACGCCAGCTATGTCACCGTCAACGTCAGCTCGCCCAACACCCCGGGCCTGCGCAGCCTGCAATTTGGTGATTCCCTCAAGCAACTGCTCGAAGCCTTGCGCCAGCGCCAGGAAGACTTGGCCGTGCGTCATGGCAAGCGTGTGCCGCTGGCTATCAAGATAGCGCCGGACATGAGCGATGAAGAAACCATACTGGTGGCCCAGGCCCTGGTGGATTCAGGGATGGATGCGGTGATTGCGACCAACACCACCCTCAGCCGCGTGGGCGTCGAAGGCCTGGCTCATGGTGACGAGGCGGGCGGCCTGTCGGGCGCGCCGGTGCGTGACAAGAGCACCCATATCGTCAAGGTGCTGGCAGCCGAGTTGGCCGGGCGTTTGCCGATCATCGCGGTGGGCGGTATCACCGAAGGCAAACACGCGGCTGAGAAGATCGCGGCCGGCGCCAGCCTGGTGCAGTTGTACTCCGGCTTTATCTACAAGGGGCCGGCGCTGATTCGCCAGTCGGTGGACGCCATCGCTGCCTTGCGCTGAGCAGGCAATAAAAAGGGCTCCATGAAGGAGCCCCTGGGCCGAAGCCCGCCGCCCGGATGGGGCGCGCGTGGTTAAGTCGTTACAGATTCAAAGATGTGTGTGTCGCAATTAAATCCCCTGATTAGCCGACGGCGTGAAGTTCGTTGAGTCTGTGGATGCCCGCAGTGCCAGTCATACCGTCCCAGTTGTCGCCGCGTCCTTCTCGCCAGCCGTTGATCCAGGCTTGGCGTACCGACGGTAGAGTAAATGGGCAAAGCTCACGGGATTTTCCATGAACGCCATATTGATATCCGCGTAAAAATGCTCTTTCCAACGGATCACGCTTAAGTCTTCTCATAGGGTGTTTCCCTCACTTGTTGACTGTCTAGATATCCTTCGGCCTTGTCCAAGGCCGGGCAGAGTTTTTCTGCCGTTGGTGGGCTCGCTGCCGGCGTGGCGAGCCGATGTGTTGGCACCGTTACGGCGCCAACCTGTGTTGAGTTCTAACCAATAGGTCACATGTATTCAATGATCGTTTTGTCATAAGCACGTAACGATAACGATGCTATAGCCATAAGCTGCGCTGGTTATTCGCCCCTTTTATAGGGCAAAGCCAGCTATGATGTGCCCTGCAAAGAGGAAAGGTTTAATTCCTTAGTGAGAATGCCCGCCTGTTGCAGTCGGTTATTATTCGACGAAGGGTCGGAATATTTCTTTTTGTTGCGCAACATTCTTCTTCTGCCTCGCCAATAAAGGCTCAAGAGCCCGCCAGACGGGGTGGAACGGCACATTCGTGCCACGCGAGCACTCTTCGAGAAAAGTGCTTGATTGAAAACCGAACCGGCGATGCGTCGCCTGTTCACTTATTGCTGAAAAGCCTGGAATGCCCCATGTCGGACCGTTTTGAACTCTTCCTCACCTGCCCCAAGGGCCTCGAAGGCCTGCTGATCGAGGAAGCCGTCGGGCTTGGCCTTGAGGAAGCCCGCGAGCACACCTCGGCCGTGCGCGGCATGGCCGACATGGAAACCGCCTACCGCTTGTGCCTCTGGTCGCGCCTGGCCAACCGTGTGTTGCTGGTGCTCAAGCGCTTCCCGATGAAGGACGCCGAGGATCTTTACCACGGCGTGCTGGACATCGAATGGGCTGACCACATGGTCCCCGACGGTACCCTCGCGGTGGAGTTCAGCGGCCATGGCTCGGGCATCGACAACACCCACTTCGGCGCGCTGAAGGTCAAGGATGCGATCGTCGACAAACTGCGCACCCCGACCGGCGAACGTCCGTCCATCGACAAGATCAACCCTGACCTGCGCATTCACCTGCGCCTGGACCGTGGCGAAGCCATCCTGTCCCTGGACCTTTCCGGCCACAGCCTGCACCAGCGCGGCTACCGCCTGCAGCAGGGCGCGGCACCCCTGAAGGAAAACCTGGCGGCGGCGATCCTGATCCGCGCCGGTTGGCCGCGTATTGCAGCCGAAGGCGGCGCACTCACAGACCCGATGTGCGGTGTGGGTACCTTTCTGGTCGAGGGCGCGATGATTGCCGCCGACATGGCCCCCAACCTCAACCGTGAACTCTGGGGGTTCACTACCTGGCTGGGCCACGTCCCGGCGCTGTGGAAAAAACTGCACGCAGAAGCCACTGAGCGTGCCGCCATCGGCATGAACAAGCCGCCGTTGTGGGTACGTGGCTATGAAGCCGACCCACGCCTGATCCAGCCTGCGCGCAATAACATCGAGCGCGCCGGGCTGAGTCATTGGATCAAGGTGTACCAGGGCGAAGTCGGCACGTTCGAGCCGCGCCCGGACCAGAACCAGAAAGGCCTGGTCATCTGCAACCCGCCTTACGGCGAGCGCCTGGGTGATGAAGCCAGCCTGTTGTACCTCTACCAGAACCTCGGCGAGCGTCTGCGCCAGGCCTGCATGGGCTGGGAGGCGGCGGTGTTTACCGGCGCGCCAGACCTGGGCAAGCGCATGGGGATCCGTAGCCACAAACAGTATTCGTTCTGGAACGGCGCATTGCCGTGCAAGTTGCTGCTGATCAAGGTCAACCCGGATCAGTTCGTCACTGGCGAGCGCCGCACCCCTGAGCAGCGCCAGGCCGAACGTGAGCAAGCGGCTTACGACCAGGCCCCGAGCGAGCCGGCAGAGCGTCAGTACAACAAGAACGGCAACCCGATCAAACCCGCCCCGGCCCCCGTGGTGGAGCAGGCGCGCTTGAGCGAAGGCGGGCAGATGTTTGCCAACCGCCTGCAGAAGAACCTCAAGCTGTTGGGCAAATGGGCCAAGCGCGAAGGCGTGGATTGCTACCGTGTGTATGACGCCGACATGCCTGAGTACTCCATGGCCATCGACCTGTACCACGATTGGGTGCACGTGCAGGAATACGCCGCGCCTAAATCCATCGACCCTGAAAAAGCCTCGGCCCGCATGTTCGATGCCCTGGCGGCCATTCCCCAGGCATTGAACGTCGACAAGAGCCGTGTGGTGGTCAAGCGTCGTGAGCGTCAGAGCGGCACCAAGCAATACGAGCGTCAGAGCGCCCAAGGTAAATTCACCGAGGTCAGCGAAGGCGGTGTGAAGTTGCTGGTCAACCTCACCGATTACCTGGACACCGGCCTGTTCCTCGACCATCGCCCGATGCGCATGCGCATTCAGAAGGAAGCGGCGGGCAAGCGTTTCCTCAATCTGTATTGCTACACCGCCACCGCCAGTGTGCATGCTGCCAAGGGCGGCGCGCGCAGCACCACCAGCGTCGACCTGTCCAAGACCTACCTGGACTGGGCGCGTCGCAACTTCTCCCTCAACGGCTTTTCCGACAAGAACCGCCTGGAACAGGGTGACGTGATGGCGTGGCTGGAAGCGAGCCGCGATGAATTCGACATGATCTTCATCGACCCGCCGACCTTCTCCAACTCCAAGCGCATGGAAGGCATCTTCGACGTGCAGCGTGACCATGTGCAGTTGCTCGACCTGGCCATGGCGCGCCTGGCGCCGGGTGGCGTGTTGTACTTCTCCAACAACTTCCGCAAGTTCCAGCTGGAAGACAACCTCAGCGAACGCTATGCGGTCGAGGAAATCAGCGACAAGACCATCGACCCGGATTTTGCGCGCAATGCCAAGATCCACCGCGCCTGGAAAATCACCGCACGCTGATTTTCCCCTGTAGGAGCGAGCTTGCTCGCGAAGATCGTCAACGGTAACGCGGATATCCTGGATGAACGCGGTGCCTGTGAGTTTTTCGCGAGCAAGCTCGCTCCTACGGTAAGCCTCTGGGGCGAGAGAGCTTGCTCCCTCGCCCCAATAAGCCTGTTGACGGTTTTGCACTGGTCAAACCCCTGACCGATGGCTATAACTTAAGCCCTAGCCAAAGTGACACCCCCGCACACTGGCGCTGTGAGTGTTGCCTATGCCGATGCAAGTCGTTCGCCCGAAAATCCTTGGTTTTATCAGTGAGCAGGCATCGGCTTGGCTGGTGGCATTGGTGGTGTTATTAATCGGTAGCGCGCTGACGGTGGTTGTCGCGTGGGCGGCATCCGACTTATATCAGCAACAGGTGCGCCAGCGGTTCCAGTTGCTGGTCAACGAGCGCTACACCCGCATTCAGGAACGTTTCGAAGACCAGGAGCAACGCCTGGGCAGCTTGCAGCGCTTTTTCGTCAATTCCGGCGAGGTGTCTCGCGCCGAGTTCGACGGTTTCGCCAAACCGCTGTTGTTGCATGCCCGTGCTTATGCCTGGGCTCCACGGATATTTCGCACGCAGCGCAGCCTGTTTGAGCAGGACATTTCTCGCCAGCGCGGCATTCCTTTCAGTATCCGCGAACTGAATACTGCAGGTGAGTTGGCGCCAGCGGCCGAACGCGATGAATACGTACCGGTGCTGTACAGCCAGACACAAAGTCTGCTGGGCTCGCCGCTGGGCTTTGATCTGCTGGCCCAACCCCTGCGTCGCTCAGCCCTGGAGCGTGCGCAACAAAGCGGCCAGTTGGCGGTGTCGCAACCCATGCAACTGGTGGGGGTGGAACCCGCTTATGCGGCAGGCGTGTTGTTGGTGGCGCCCGTGAGCAAGCTCGCAGGTGTCGAGCCCTACGGCTATGTGATGGCGGTGATCAGCATGCGTCAGCTGGTAGCCGAGGGGTTGCCCAGGCCCAACCGGGACAACCTGGTGATGCAGATCGTAGACACTTCCGACACCCAGCAACGGGTGTTGTATGCCTCCAGCAACACCTTGGGCAGCAGCGGCTTGACGGCTGCGCGCCGCCTCACCCTGGGCGACCATGTCTATGCCCTGAGCCTGAGCGCCAGCGAAGTGTTCGACAGGGCCAACCATTCTTCGATGCACGCCATTCTGGCGATGGGCGTGTTGCTCAGCGCCTTGCTCAGTGCGCTGCTTTACATGCTGGTGAGCCAGCGCCAGCGCGCACTGAAACTGGTGGAGCAACGCACCGTGCAATTGCGTGCCCGTGAGCAGGAGTTGCGTGGCGCCCATGGGCAACTGCGCAGTGTGCTGAATGCGGCGACTCAAGTGGCGATCATTGCCACGGACCTGCGCGGCGTGATCAACACCTTCAATGCCGGTGCCGAACAGATGCTGGGCTTTACGGCCGAGGAGGTGCTGGGGCATATGACCTTGGACCGTCTGCACGTAGCCATGGAACTCGACGCCCGCGCTGAGCCGTTGAGCAGGGCGCTGGGCAAGCGCATCCCCGCGAGCCAGGCGATGCTGGTGGAGAGCCCGGACAGTCAACATGAAGGACGTGAGTGGACGCTGGTGCGCAAGGACGGCAGCCAACTGACGGTCAACATGTTGCCGACCGTGCTCTTGGATGACCATGGCCTGTGGGTCGGGCACCTGGCGATTTACCTGGATGTCACCGAGCAAAAGCGCGCCTATGAGGCCCTTGCCGTACGCGACCGCCTGCTGAAAAAACTCAGCGCCCATGTGCCGGGTGGGATCTTCCAGTTCACCCTGGAACCCCAGGACACCTGGCGTTTCATCTATGCCAGCGAAGGCATGCGCGATATCTATGAAATCGAGTTGGGCGTGCTGCAGCAGGATGGGAGCAGTGTCCTGGAGCGCATTCATCCTTTGGACCTGGAGCGCGTGCGTGCGTCGATACGCCTTTCTGCGTTGCAACTGAGCCATTGGCGTGAAGAGTACCGCGTGCAATTACCCCAACGAGGCCTGCGCTGGATTCGCGGCGAAGCGACGCCGGAAGAGTTGCCGGGAGGCGGTACGCTTTGGCACGGTTATGTCTCGGATATTTCGGATCTCAAACGGGTCGAGGAAGAACTGCGTGCGCTGTCCATCACCGACTCTCTGACAGGGATCTATAACCGCCGCTATTTCCAGGATCGCCTCAAGGGCGAAATGCTCCGGCTCAACCGTATGTCTGGCGCGCTGTCGTTGATCATGCTCGATATCGACCACTTCAAGCGCATCAACGATCAGCACGGCCATGCCGTGGGCGACGGCGTGCTGCAGGAGTTGTGCAAGCGTATCGGCCAACGCTTGCGCCGCACCGATGTATTTTGCCGGATCGGCGGGGAAGAGTTTGTGGTGCTGTGCCCCAACACCGATGGCGCCCAGGCCTACAGCCTGGCGATGCAGTTGTGGCAGTCGCTGCGCGATGCGGCGATGGAACCGGTGGGGGTGGTTACCGCCAGTTTTGGCGTGGCCAGTTGGCGAGTCGATGAAGGTATCGATGGGTTGCTGCTGCGCGCGGATTCGGCGGTGTACGTGGCCAAGCAGGCGGGCAGGGATCGGGTCGAGGAAGCCCTTATGCCCGTAGGAGCGAGCTTGCTCGCGAAAAAACCATAGACGCCGCGTTTATTCAGTAAGCACACGCTATCGTTGACGTTTTTCGCGAGCAAGCTCGCTCCTACAGGGCAATGTTAGGCTTTAGAGGACCGGCGCGGCGGCAACGGCCTTCGGCTGGCGATACAGGTCCAGCAGCACCTGATCCAACACCGACGAGGCTCCCCAAGGCTTGGGGTCGTTGAGAATCGCCACCACCGCCCAGGTATTGCCATTGTTGTCGCGGCTGTAGCCGGCGATGGCGCGTACGGTGTTCAAGGTGCCGGTCTTCACATGGGCTTCGCCGCGCAGGGCGGTGGTTTTCAGGCGTTTACGCATGGTGCCGTCGGTGCCGGCGATCGGCATCGAGCTGATGTACTCCGCCGCATAAGGGCTTTTCCACGCGGCTTGCAGCATGGCCGCCATCTCGCGGGCGCTGACCCGTTCGGCGCGGGACAGGCCGGAGCCGTTTTCCATCACCAGGTGCGGCGCGGTGATGCCTTTTTTGGCCAGCCACTGGCGCACGACACGTTGCGCGGCCTTGGCATCGTCGCCATCGGCATCGTTGCGAAACTGTGCACCCAGGCTCAGGAACAACTGCTGGGCCATGGTGTTGTTACTGTATTTGTTGATGTCACGGATGATCTCCGCCAGGTCCGGTGAGAAGGCGCGAGCCAGGACTTTTGCATCCTTGGGCACCGGTGCCTGGATATCACGGCCCTGGATGGTGCCGCCCAACTCCTTCCAGATCGCCCGCACGGCGCCTGCGGTGTAGGTGGCGTGGTCGAGCAGCGACAGGTAGGTCTGCGAGCTGCAGCCATCACCCAGTTGGCCGCTGACGGTCACGGTCACGCTGCCGTCGGCGGCGGTCACCGGGCTGTAGCGCACGTCACCGGTGCACTGTTTGGCGTTGGTGACTTTCACCTGATTGTCGATGCGGATGCTGGCAATCGGCGGTTCGACCGATACGATCACCCGTCCTGAATCATTGCGGGTCACGAAGCGCAGGGCCTTGAGGTTGACAAGCAAGGCGTCGGGCTTGACCAGGAACGGCTTGTTTTCGTCGTTGCCGTCGTCATTGAACTCGGGCAATTGCGGCTGGTTGAAGAAGTTACGGTCCAGCACCAGGTCGCCGGTGACTTGCTGCACGCCATTGGCGCGCAGGTCGCGCATCAGCAGCCAGAGTTTTTCCATGTTCAGCTTGGGATCGCCACCGCCCTTGAGGTACAGGTTGCCGCGCAACACGCCGCCGCTGAGGGTGCCATCGGTGTAGAACTCGGTCTTCCACTGATGGTTGGGGCCGAGCATTTCCAGGGCCGCGTAAGTGGTGACCAGCTTCATGGTGGAGGCCGGGTTCACCGAGACGTCGGCGTTGAAAACCGTAGGGGTACCAGGGCCGTTCAGGGGCAGCATCACCAGGGACAGCGCGGTATTTTGCAGCTTGGCCTTCTGCAAGGCCTGGGCAACGCTGGGTGGCAGGGTGTTATTGACGGGAGCGGCGCAAACGGAAAAGGCCAGGGGCAAGACAACACTGGCAAGTAACACTGAACGCAAAGATTTGATCATAAGAAATAAAACCCTACTGCTGAGGAGGGTGAAAAAGGCGAGGGGTATGGAAGAAAATCCCTCAGTGGTCACGAAAGTGTCGGCATTATGCCCCAAGCTGGCGCCACGTGTAGCTGAACGATAGCTGCTAATCGTGGTTTTTTTGCGCGCATTTGCCCGTCGGTCCCAGAGAGTCGGGCAATTGCCGCCTTAAACTGCTAAAGTGCCGCCCGTTAATACTTATGAGGATTGTTCCAATGGCGACTAACCGTTCCCAGCGTCTGCGCAAAAAACTGTGCGTTGATGAATTTCAAGAGCTGGGTTTCGAACTGAACCTGGACTTCAACGAAGGCCTGAGTGAAGAAGCTATCGACGCTTTCCTCGAAGCATTCATCAAAGAAGCCATGGAAGCCAATGGCCTGGGCTATGTGGGCGGCGATGACTACGGTCTGGTTTGCCTGCAGAAGCGTGGCTCGGTCTCCGAAGAGCAGCGTGCTGCGGTCGAAGCCTGGCTGAAAACCCGTTCCGAGCTGACCAAGGCTGAAGTCAGCCCGTTGCTGGACGTGTGGTATCCAGAAAAGCCGATCAACGCGGCTAAGTGATACTGAAAAAAACGGCGACCTGAGGGTCGCCGTTTTTTTATGCCTTGCGCCAATTCAGAATCAGCAGCGTCAACACCCCCGCCACAATCCCCCAGAACGCCGACCCGATGGAAAACAACGTCAAGCCTGACGCGGTGACCATAAAGGTGATCAGCGCCGCTTCCCGTTCCTTCGGCTCATTCATGGCGATGCTCAAGCCATTGATGATCGAGCCAAACAACGCCAACGCCGCAATCGACAGCACCAACTCCTTGGGCAGCGCCGCGAACAACGCCGCCAAGGTCGCGCCGAATACCCCGGCAATCCCGTAGAACACTCCACACCACACCGCGGCGGTGTAGCGCTTGTTGCGGTCTTCATGGGCGTGCGGCCCGGTGCAGATCGCGGCGCTGATCGCCGCCAGGTTGATGCCGTGGGAGCCGAACGGTGCCAGCACCAACGAGGCCAGGCCGGTGGTGGTGATCAACGGCGAAGCCGGCACGGTGTAACCGTCGGCCCGCAGCACCGCAACGCCGGGCATGTTCTGCGAGGTCATGGCCACCACGAACAGCGGGATGCCGATGCTGATGGTCGCCGCCAGCGAGAAGTGTGGCGTGGTCCACACGGGCGTCGCCACTTCCAGATGAAAGCCGCTGAAGTCCAGCAGCCCCATCAGCCCTGACAAAGCGGTGCCGATGAGCAAGGCGGCCAGCACGGCATAACGCGGCGACAGGCGCTTGATGATCAGGTAGGTGAAAAACATCCCCAGCACCAGCCCGGTACGGTGCTGGGCGGCGACGAAAATTTCGCTGCCGATCTTGAACAGAATCCCCGCCAGCAGCGCCGCCGCCAGTGAGGCCGGAATCCGCTTGACCAGCTTCTCAAAGCTGCCGGTCAACCCGCAGAGCGTCACCAGTACCGCGCAAGTGATGTAGGCACCGATGGCCTCGCCATAGCTCACGCCGCCCAGGCTGGTGATCAGCAGCGCCGCGCCAGGGGTGGACCAGGCGATGGTGATGGGGGTGCGATAACGCAGGGACAGGCCGATGCTGCACACCGCCATGCCGATGGAAATCGCCCAGATCCACGAAGAAATCTGCGCCGTGGTCAAACCGGCGGCCTGGCCGGCCTGGAACATCAGCACCAGGGAGCTGGTGTAGCCGGTCATCATGGCGATAAAGCCGGCGACGACGGCCGACGCAGAAGTGTCGGCCAGTGGGCGCAAGGGCGCTTGGGTGGCGTCGGTCATGGAGAGGTGTTCCTTTTTACCTGACTCCGCACGCTGTAGGAGCGAGCTTGCTCGCGAAAATCGCCGACGATAACGCGGGCAATCAGATTAAACGCGGCGCCCTTGGGTTCTTCGCGAGCAAGCTCGCTCCTACAGTGGGATGTCGTTCATGGGAAATCGTGGAATCAAGCCTAAACTCAAACGTAACGAGTCATTGCAATACAGCCGTGGCCGCAAACAGCCGTACAGTGTGTTGGCGCAATGGGTTGTGTACAATGTGCGCTGTTTTTAGGTGATACTTGCCAGCGACACGCTGTTGCCGTATTACCGTTAATTCGCCGTTCTCAAACCCGAGTGCCCATGAACGAACAGTTGCAACCTCTCAAGAAACAACCGCGAGCCGGCAAGGCCGGTCGCAGCGGAACCCAGGACGATATCGTCTATGCGCATATCTTCGAGGCGATCCTTGAACAACGCCTGGCGCCCGGAACCAAATTGAGTGAAGAGGCACTGGGCGAGATCTTCGGCGTGAGCCGCACCATCATTCGCCGCGCGCTGTCGCGCCTGGCCCATGAAAGCGTGGTACTGCTGCGGCCCAATCGCGGTGCGGTGGTTGCCAGCCCAAGCGTCGAAGAAGCGCGCCAGGTGTTCATGGCCCGGCGCCTGGTGGAGCGGGCGATCACGGAGTTGGCGGTGCAGCACGCCACGGCCGAGCAGTTGGCCGAGTTGCGCCAGATGGTCAACGACGAGCGCGACAGCTTTTCGCGCGGTGATCGCGGCGCCGGTATCCGTCTCTCCGGCGAATTCCACTTGAAGCTGGCCGAAGCCGCGAAGAACGCGCCGCTGATCAGCTTCCAGCGCAGCCTAGTGTCGCAGACGTCATTGATCATCGCCCAGTACGAAAGCGGCAACCGCTCGCACTGTTCCTACGATGAACACACCCAGTTGATCGACGCGATCGAAGCACGGGATGCGACGTTGGCGGTGAACTTGATGATGCATCACATGGATCACATCGACAGCAAGCTCAACCTCGATGAAGAGAGTGCGTCGGATGATTTGCATGCGGTGTTTTCGCATTTGTTGCAGACCAAGAAGCCAGGGCGTTCTTCAGTAAAACTCTAGTTTCCCTGGCTCACTGAGAACAAAATTGTGGGAGCGGGCTTGCTCGCGAATGCGGTGGATCAGTCAATATACCTAGAGACTGACACTGCGCATTCGCGAGCAAGCCCGCTCCCACATTTGTTTCGATGGTGTATCCGAAATCAGCGCTGGTGCACGAGCTGCCCGGCTGCATAGGTTTGCAGCACCGTCCGGTCATCCCCCAACGTCATCAGCACAAACAACGTCTCGGCAATGTTATTGGCCTGTTTCAGGCGATAGCTCAGCAGTGGCGTGGCGTTGTAATCCAACACTAGGAAGTCCGCATCGGTGCCCGGCTGCAAGGTGCCGATCCTGTCTTCCAGGCGCAGCGCCCGTGCGCCGCCCAGGGTTGCCAGGTACAGCGACTTGAACGGGCTCAAGCGCGCACCTTGCAACTGCATGACCTTGTACGCTTCGTTCAGGGTTTGCAGCAGCGAGAAGCTGGTGCCGCCACCCACGTCGGTGCCCAGGCCCACGTTCAAGTTGTGTTTCTCGGCCATCGGCAGGTTGAACAACCCACTACCGAGGAAGAAGTTCGAAGTCGGGCAGAACGCCACCGCCGAGCCAGTCTCTGCCAGCCGTGCGCATTCGTCATCACACAGGTGTACGCCGTGGGCAAACACCGAGCGCTCGCCGAGCAGCTTGTAATGGTCGTAGACATCCAGGTAGCCGTTGCGCTCCGGGAACAGCTCGTTTACCCACTCGATTTCCTGCTTGTTTTCGCTGATGTGGGTCTGCATGTACAAATCCGGGTACTCGCCCAGCAGCTGCCCGGCCAGCGTCAGTTGCTCCGGCGTGCTGGTAGGCGCGAAGCGTGGCGTCACCGCGTAATGCAGGCGGCCCTTACCGTGCCAGCGTTCGATCAGCGCCTTGCTTTCCTGGTAGCCGGATTCGGCGGTGTCGGTCAGGTAGTCCGGTGCGTTGCGGTCCATCATCACCTTGCCGGCGATCATGCGCAGGTCGAGTTTCTCGGCCGCTTCAAAGAATGCATTCACCGATTGCGGGTGCACGCTGCCGAACACCAGCGCCGTGGTGGTGCCGTTGCGCAGCAGTTCCTTGATGAAGATGTTGGCGACTTCTTCAGCGTGAGCCTGGTCGGCAAACTGGCTTTCACAGGGGAAGGTGTAGGTGTTGAGCCAGTCCAGCAGTTGCTCGCCATAGGCGCCGACCATCCCGGTTTGCGGCAGGTGAATATGGGTGTCGATCAAACCAGGGGTGATCAACGCATCCTGGTAATGGGTGATGTCGATATCGGCGGGCAGGCTCGGCAGCAGGTCGCTGGCGTGGCCAAGGGCGCTGATCTGGCCGTTATCGATCACCAGCAGGCCGTCCTCGAAATATTCGTAGGAGGCATCGATCCCAACAACGGCAGGGTCGGCGATGCTGTGCAGGATGGCGGCACGGTAGGCTTTGCGAGTCAAAGGCATGATCGTCTCAACTTAGATAGCGTGGCTGCGGCGCGAAGCCGGCAGCAGTTTGGCAATAGGTTCGGCGCCGGCAAGGTGCTGGCCGAAATTGGCGTTATAGGTGGCGATGATTTCGCCGGCGATGGAGATGGCGATCTCCACCGGTAGCTTGCCCTTGACCTCGGGGAGGCCCATGGGGCAACGCATGCGCTGTAACTGCGTGGCATCAAAGCCACGGTCACGCAGGCGGTGTTCGAATTTGACCCGCTTGGTTTTCGAGCCGATCAGGCCGAAGTAGGCGAAGTCGTTGCGCTTGAGCAGGGCGGCGGTCAGTTCCAGGTCCAGCGCGTGGTTGTGGGTCATGACGATGCAGTAACTGCCTGCTGGCAAGTCGGCAATTTCGTCGACCGGCTCTTCGCTGACGATTTTACGCACGCCTTGGGGGATGTGCTGTGGGAATTCCTGCTCGCGGGAATCGATCCAGTGCACCCGGCAGGGCAGGCTTGCCAGCAATGGCACCAACGCACGGCCGACATGGCCGGCGCCAAATACAGCGATGTGCGCCTGCGCCTGGCCCATGGGCTCGAACAGCAGCACGGTCACGCCGCCGCAGCATTGGCCCAGGCTGGCGCCGAGGCTGAAGCGCTCCAGGTGAGTGTTCTGCTGGCCGCGCACCAACATGTCCCGGGCGATCTGCATCGCCTTGTATTCCAGGTGCCCGCCGCCGATAGTGTCGAAGGCCTGCGCGGCGCTGATGACCATCTTGGAACCGGCGTTGCGCGGGGTGGAGCCGAGTTCTTCGATGATGGTGACGAGCACGCAGGGTTCGCCCTGGTTTTGCAAGGTGGCGAGGGCGCTGATCCAGTTGTCCATGTCTACCTCAACATTTCTGCTGTTAGTTCGGCCGCCTTCGCGAGCAAGCCCGCTCCCACATGGGAATGCATTTCAAGTGTGGGAGCGGGCTTGCTCGCGAAGGCGGCGCCTGGGTCTAGAGCGAAGCCATCTCGGTGTCAGCCTCGACAGCTTTCGCCACCTGTAACTGCCGCATCTGCTCACACCCCCACAACACCCGCTCGGGCGTCGCTGGCGCATCAATGTGGGGCTGATGGCGATAATCACCGAGGCTCGCCACCGCATCCTTGATCGCACACCACGACGCAATGCCGAGCATGAACGGCGGCTCACCCACGGCCTTGGAATGGAACACTGTGTCTTCCGGGTTCTTGCGGTTCTCTACCAGCTTCACCCGCAGGTCCAGCGGCATGTCGGCCACCGCCGGGATCTTGTAGCTGGCCGGGCCGTTGGTCATCAGCTTGCCCTTGTTGTTCCACACCAGCTCTTCCATGGTCAGCCAGCCCATGCCCTGAATGAAGCCGCCTTCGACCTGGCCGATGTCGATGGCCGGGTTCAGCGAGGCGCCCACATCGTGCAGGATGTCGGTGCGCAGCATTTTGTATTCGCCGGTCAGGGTGTCGACGATCACTTCGCAGCAGGCCGCGCCGAACGCGTAGTAGTAGAACGGCCGCCCGCGTGACTGGCTGCGGTCGTAGAAGATTTTCGGGGTCTTGTAGAAACCTGTGCTGGAGAGCGACACCTGGGCGAAATACGCCTGCTGGATCAACGCTTCGAAGCTGAGGATCTGCTCGCGCACGCGCACATGGCCGTTGCGAAACTCCACGTCCGCCTCGCTCACGTCGTACTTGCGCGCCGCAAATTCCACCAGGCGCTGCTTGATGGTTTCGGCCGCATTCTGTGCGGCCTTGCCGTTCAGGTCGGCGCCGCTGGAGGCCGCGGTGGGCGAGGTGTTAGGCACCTTGTCGGTGTTGGTGGCGGTGATCTGGACGCGGTCGATGTCGACCTGGAATACCTCGGCCACGACTTGCGCGACCTTGGTATTCAAGCCCTGGCCCATCTCGGTGCCGCCGTGGTTCAGGTGGATGCTGCCGTCGGTGTAGATATGGATCAGTGCGCCAGCCTGGTTGAGGAAGCTGGCAGTGAAGGAAATACCGAATTTCACCGGGGTCAGCGCCAAGCCCTTTTTCAGGATCGGGCTGTGGGCGTTGTACAGGCGGATCGCTTCGCGGCGCTCGGCATATTGGCTGCTGGCTTCCAACTCGGCGGTCATTTCTTCGAGCATGTTGTGCTCGACGGTCTGGTAGTAGTGGGTAACGTTGCGCTCGGTCTTGCCGTAGTAGTTGGCCTTGCGCACGGCCAGCGGGTCTTGGCCCAGATGGCGCGCGATGGCGTCCATCACCTCTTCGATGGCGACCATGCCCTGGGGGCCGCCGAAGCCGCGATAGGCGGTGTTGGAGGCGGTGTTGGTCTTGCAGCGATGGCCGTTGACCGTGGCGTCGCCCAGGTAATAGGAGTTGTCGGCGTGGAACATGGCGCGGTCGACAATCGAGTTGGACAGGTCCGGCGAACAGCCGCAGTTACCCGCCAGCTCCAGGTTGATGCCGTGCAGGCGGCCGTTGTCGTCAAAGCCCACGTCGTATTCGATATAGAAGGGGTGGCGCTTGCCGGTCATCAGCATGTCTTCGACCCGTGGCAGGCGCATCTTGGTCGGCTGGCCAGTGAGGCGCGCCACCACGGCGCACAGGCACGCCGGGCTGGCGGCCTGGGTTTCCTTGCCGCCAAAGCCACCGCCCATGCGGCGCATGTCCACCACAATCTTGTTCATCGACACATCCAGCACCTCCGCCACCAGCTTCTGCACTTCGGTGGGGTTTTGCGTGGAGCAATAGACGATCATGCCGCCATCTTCGGTGGGCATCACCGAAGAAATCTGGGTTTCCAGATAGAAGTGTTCCTGGCCACCGATATGCAAGGTGCCCTGAATACGGTGCTTGGCACTTGCCAGCGCAGCGGCCGAATCGCCGCGCTGGTGGGTGTGGCTGTCGAGCACGAAGTGCTTGTTGCGAAACGCCTCGACCACATCCAGCACTGGCTCCAGGTCTTCATATTCGATCACCGCCGCCATCGCCGCCTTGCGCGCGGTTTCCAGGTCACGGGCCGCTACCGCCAGGACCACCTGGCCGACGAACTGCACGGTGTCGATGGCCAGCAGCGGGTCGCCGGGCATCAGCGGGCCGATGTCTTTCAGGCCTGGCACGTCTTCGTGGGTGATGACTATGCGTACGCCGTCGAAGGCATAGCAGGGCGCGGTGTCGATGCTGATGATGCGGGCGTGGGCACGGTCGGACATGCGCGCATACAGGTGCAACTGGTTGGGGAATTCCAAGCGGTCGTCGATGTACTGCGCTTCACCGCTGACGTGCTTGGCGGCGCTGTCATGCTTGACGCTGCGACCGACCCCGGTGGTGAGGTCCTGGGCAAACAGTGCGGCAAGTTCGGCCTGGGTTTTTACCACGGCGTGATGGTTAGACATAAGCGGTCACCCGAGTCTCGATGTGCGGCGTTTGCAGTTCGATGAAGTATTTGCGCAGCAGGTTTTGCGCGCTGAGCAGGCGGTATTCCTTGCTGGCGCGAAAGTCCGACAGTGGGGTGAAGTCCTGTGCCAGGGCGGCGCAGGCTTTCTCGACCGTGGCCAAGTTCCAGATGGCGCCCAACAACGCGGCCTCGCAATTTTTTGCGCGTTTTGGTGTGGCGGCCATGCCTCCGAAGGCAACGCGAGCCTCGCTGATCACACCGTTGTCGATCTTCAGGTTGAACGCTGCGCACACGGCGGAAATATCGTCGTCCAGACGCTTGGACACCTTGTAGGCCCGAAACAGCGTGTGGCCCTTGGGCACGATGATGGTCTCGATGAACTCACTGTCCTGGCGGGCGGTGACGCGGTAGTCGATGAAGTAGTCTTCCAGCGCCAGGGTACGGCGGGTGTTGCCCTTGCACAGTACGATCTGTGCGCCCAGGGCAATCAGCAGCGGCGGCGAATCACCAATGGGCGAAGCGTTGCCGATATTGCCGCCCAGGGTGCCCTGGTTGCGAATTTGCAGGGAGGCGAAGCGGTGCAGCAGTTCGCCGAAGTCCGGGTATTCGTGGTGCAGCGCGGCGTAGCAGTCGGAGAGGGCGGTGGCTGCGCCGATTTCCAGGCGGTCGTCGAACTGCTCGATGCGTTTCATGGCTTCAATGTTGCCCACGTAGATCATCACCGGCAGGGTGCGGTGGAACTGGGTGACTTCCAGCGCCAGGTCAGTGCCACCGGCCAGCAGGCGGGCCTGCGGGTAGGCGTCATAGAGGTCGGCCAGGTCGGCGACGGTCAACGGCACCAGGCAGCGCTTGTCACCGCTGTTGAGTTCACCGGTCTGGGTCGGCGCGATGGCTTTAAGGCGTGCGATGGTTTCAGCCTGGCGGCTGTCGAACTGATCCTGGGGCTTGTTGCAGCAGGCCTGTTCGGCGGCGGCGAGGATCGGGCGATAACCGGTGCAGCGACACAGGTTGCCGGCCAGGGCTTCATGGGCTTTCTGGCTGTCGGGGGCGTCGCTGTTTTTTTGCAGGGCAAACAGCGACATCACAAAACCTGGGGTGCAAAAGCCGCACTGCGAACCGTGGCACTCGACCATGGCCTGTTGCACGCTGTGCAGTTGGCCCTGGTGCTTGAGGTCTTCGACGCTGATCAGTTGTTTGCCGTGCAGTGACGACACGAACGTCAGGCAGGAATTGAGGCTGCGATAACGAATCTGCTCGGCGCCGTGCTCGTCGGTGTGCAGCTCGCCGACCACCACGGTGCACGCGCCACAGTCGCCGCTGGCGCAGCCTTCCTTGGTACCGGGTTTGCCCACATGCTCGCGCAGATAATTGAGCACGGTCAGGTTGGGGTCCAGGGCGTGCTCGCTACGGAGTTCCTGGTTAAGTAAAAACTGGATCACGGAAGGCCTCGCAGACTCATTATTGTTGTTAACCGCTTTGCGCCGAATCTAGTCATGTCTGACTTTTCGGTCAATGGTTTTCTGACCTAAGGGTCAAGAAAATGCGGTCGCAACACGTTCAATTATGGTCCAGTCTTCTGGAACCGGCGTTTTTGGCGGCTTACAGGCTTTCAACGTTGCTTATTTCATGCCAAATTCGCCACGGTGGGCGTAGCGCCATCAGCGGGCCAATGCGCTACACTGCGGCGCTTGTACCGATAGCAGATTTTGAAGGGAAAACATGACGTTCAAGGCGCCGGACAGTCTCGCCGAGCAAATTGCTCACCACCTCGCCGAACGTATCATTCGCGGCGATCTCAAGCCTGGGGAGCGGATCCAGGAACAGAAGGTCACGCTGGCGCTCAACGTCAGCCGTGGTTCCGTGCGCGAAGCCTTGCTGATCCTTGAGCGCCGCCATCTGATTGCGATCCTGCCGCGCCGTGGCGCCCACGTCACCGAACTCACCGCGCACAAGGTGCAGAGCCTGTGTACGTTGATGGGCGAGATGTACATCCTGCTCGGCAATGCGGTTGCCGAAGGCTGGCAGACCCAGGCCGACATGGCGCCGTTCCTGCAGATCCAGCAACGCCTGCAACTGAGCCTGGAGCGCGAGGACATCCGCGCCTTCGTCGAAGAAAGCTTCAACGTGATGCGCGCTGCGTACCCCTTCGCCAACAACCCGTATTTGCAGGAAACTGTCGAAAACCTGCAACCGGCGATGAACCGTGCTTATTACCTGGCCCTGGATCAGCGCAAGGCGTCCATGAGCGAGTTCCAGGCGCTGTTCGCGCAATTGCTCGCTGCGGTGCTTGCCCGTGACCTGGTGCAGATTCGCCTGGTGCTCACAGCCTATTGCCAGCGCAGCAGTTCGCTGGTCATCGCAGCCTTGGCGGACGCCTAAGCGTGCGGCTCAAGTGCATCAAGTTGGCGGGGTTCAAATCCTTCGTCGACCCCACCACCGTGAACTTCCCCAGCAACATGGCGGCGGTGGTGGGGCCCAATGGCTGCGGCAAGTCGAACATCATCGACGCCGTGCGTTGGGTGATGGGCGAGAGCTCGGCGAAAAACCTGCGCGGCGAGTCGATGACCGACGTCATCTTCAACGGCTCCACCAGCCGCAAGCCGGTGAGCCAGGCCAGTATCGAGCTGGTATTCGATAATTCCGACGGCACCCTGATCGGCGAATACGCGGCCTACGCGGAAATCTCCATCCGTCGTAAAGTCACCCGCGACAGCCAGAACAGTTACTTCCTCAACGGCACCAAGTGTCGCCGTCGCGATATCACCGATATTTTCCTCGGCACCGGCCTGGGCCCGCGCAGCTACTCGATCATCGAGCAGGGCATGATCTCCAAGCTGATCGAAGCCAAGCCCGAAGACCTGCGTAACTTTATCGAAGAAGCGGCCGGCATCTCCAAATACAAGGAGCGCCGCCGCGAGACCGAAAACCGTATTCGCCGTACCCATGAAAACCTCGCCCGCCTGACCGACCTGCGTGAAGAGCTGGAGCGCCAGCTCGAACGCCTGCACCGCCAGGCCCAGGCCGCCGAGAAGTATCAGGAATACAAGGGCGAGGAGCGCCAGCTCAAGGCGCAACTGTCGGCCCTGCGCTGGCAGGCATTGAATGATCAGGTGGGCCAGCGCGAAGCGATTATTGGCACCCAGGAAGTCAGCTTTGAAGCACTGGTGGCCGAGCAGCGTAACGCCGACGCCAGCATTGAACGCCTGCGTGACGGCCACCATGAGTTGTCCGAACGCTTCAATCTGGTGCAGGGCCGCTTCTATTCGGTGGGCGGTGACATTGCTCGGGTCGAGCAGAGTATCCAGCACGGCCAGCAGCGTTTGCGCCAGTTGCAGGACGACTTGAAGGAAGCCGAACGCGCACGCCTGGAAACCGAATCGCACCTGGGCCATGACCGCACCTTGCTGCTGACCCTGGGCGAAGAGCTGGATATGCTCACCCCCGAGCAGGAAATCACCAGCGCCGCCGCCGAAGAAGCCGCCGCGGCCCTGGAAGAATCCGAAACTACCATGCACGGTTGGCAGGAACAGTGGGACGCTTTCAACCTGCGTTCCGCCGAGCCACGCCGCCAGGCCGAGGTGCAGCAGTCGCGCATCCAGCAGTTGGAAACCAGCATGGAACGCCTGGCCGAGCGCCAGCGCCGGCTGCAGGAAGAGCGCGTACTGCTCGCCGCCGACCCGGAAGACGCGGCAATCATGCAGTTGAGCGAGCAACTGGCCGAAAGCGAAATGACCCTGGAAGAGCTGGAGGCCAGCGAAGAACAGCAAGTGGAGCGCCTGGAGCAACTGCGTCAGCAATTGCACACCGCGACCCAGGCGCAGCAGCAGGCCCAAGGCGATTTGCAGCGGCTCAATGGTCGGTTGGCTTCGCTGGAAGCCTTGCAGCAAGCCGCGCTCGACCCCGGTACCGGCACCGCCGAATGGCTGCGCGACCAGCATTTGGCCGAGCGTCCGCGCCTGGCCGAAGGCTTGAAAGTCGAAGCCGGCTGGGAACTGGCGGTGGAAACCGTGCTGGGTGCCGATCTGCAAGCGGTGCTGGTGGATGATTTCGGCGGCTTCGACCTGGCCGGGTTTGCCCAGGGCGATTTGCGCCTGCTCAGCCCGGCGGCCGACGGCACGCGGGTGCCGGGCAGTTTGCTGGACAAGGTCGAGGCGGCGATAGATCTGTCGCCCTGGCTGGGCCAGGTCAGGCCGGTGGAGTCCCTTGAGCAAGCCCTGGCCCAACGCGGGCAATTGGCGGCCGGTGAAAGCCTGATCAGCCGCGATGGCTATTGGGTCGGCCGCCACTTCCTGCGGGTGCGCCGCGCCAGTGAAGCGGAAAGTGGCGTGTTAGCCCGTGGCCAGGAAATCGTCAACCTGAGCGCCGAGCGTGAAGAACGCGAAGCCACCCTGGAAAGCCTGGAAACTGAATTGCAAACCCTGCGCGCCACCCAGCGTCAGCAGGAAACCGGCCGCGAACACCTGCGTCGTCTGTTGCAGGACGAAGCGCGCCAGCAAGGCGAGTTGAAAGCCCAACTGTCGGCGAGCAGGGCCAAGGTCGAACAATTGACCCTGCGCCGCACCCGTCTTGACGAAGAAGTAGCCGAGATGGGCGAACAGCGCGCCCTGGAACACGAACAGATCGGTGAAGCGCGCCTGCACTTGCAGGAAGCCCTCGACAGCATGGCCCTGGATACCGAACAGCGCGAATTGCTGTTGGCCCAGCGCGACAGCCTGCGTGAGCGCCTTGACCGCGTGCGCCAGGAAGCCCGGCAGCACAAGGATCACGCCCATCAGTTGGCCGTACGCCTGGGCTCGTTGCGCGCCCAGCACGATTCCACGCGCCAGGCCCTTGAGCGCCTGGAGATGCAGTCCGAACGCCTGACCGAAAAGCGCGAGCAACTGAGCCTCAACCTGGAGGAGGGCGAGGCGCCGCTGGAAGAGCTGCGCCTCAAGCTTGAGGAATTGCTCGACAAGCGCATGACCGTCGACGTCGAACTCAAGACCGCACAGATCGCCCTGGAAGACGCCGACCGCGAACTACGCGACGCCGAAAAGCGCCGCACCATGGCCGAGCAGCAGTCCCAGTTGATCCGCGGCCAGCTCGAACAACAACGCATGGAATGGCAAGCCCTCACCGTGCGCCGCAAGACCTTGCAAGACCAATTGCTGGAAGACGGCTATGACCTGCACGGCGTACTCAACACCCTGACCGCCCAGGCCAACGAGAAAGACGCCGAAGAAGAACTTGAACGGATTGCCGCACGTATTCAACGCCTGGGCGCGATCAACCTCGCCGCCATCGATGAGTACCAGCAGCAGTCCGAGCGTAAACGTTATCTGGATGCCCAGGACGCCGATCTGGTTGAAGCCCTGGACACGTTGGAAAACGTGATCCGCAAGATCGACAAGGAAACCCGTAACCGCTTCAAAGATACCTTTGATCAGATTAATGGCGGTTTACAGGCGTTATTCCCAAAAGTTTTCGGTGGTGGCAGCGCCTACTTGGAACTGACGGGCGAAGATCTACTCGATACAGGGGTAACGATCATGGCGCGGCCTCCGGGCAAGAAGAACAGCACCATCCATTTGTTGTCCGGCGGCGAAAAAGCCCTGACCGCATTGGCCCTGGTATTTGCCATCTTCAAGTTGAACCCGGCGCCGTTCTGCATGCTCGACGAAGTTGACGCACCGCTGGATGACGCTAACGTTGGACGCTACGCTCGGTTGGTTAAAGAGATGTCCCAGACCGTGCAGTTCATCTATATCACCCACAACAAGATCGCCATGGAAATGGCCGACCAGTTGATGGGCGTGACGATGCATGAGCCGGGCTGTTCGCGATTGGTAGCAGTGGATGTGGAAGAGGCGATGGCGATGGTGGAATCCTGAGCCATGCCGGAGAGAGAATTTACAGCGCGGCGTAGGGCGATTTACCGGTCTGGGGAAAGTGGCAAATGGACATATTTGTTCAAGGCATTTTGACAGACGGTGTAAAGTTATCTTTGGTCGTGCTAGTTTAATGTCAATTTTTCGTGTGCGTGGGCAAAACGTCAGTCAGAACATAGAGTTGGCGCCACGTTTTAAAGCGGTTTGCACGGTGCTAACCCCCTTATTTTTCAGCATTTTTTATTAGAGGCACGGGATTACATGGAAATCGGTCTGCGCGAGTGGCTGATCGTCATCGGCATTATTGTCATTGCCGGTATTCTTTTTGATGGCTGGCGCCGCATGCGCGGTGGCAAGGGCAAGCTCAAGTTCCGTCTGGACCGAAACCTGTCCAACTTGCCTGACGACGACGGCGCCGCCGAGCTGCTGGGGCCGCCCCGTGTGCTGGATACCCACAAAGAGCCGCAACTGGACGAGCATGATTTGCCGTCGATGAGCGCACCGCTGCGTGAAGCCCGCGAACCGTCGTCCAAGCGTGGCAAGCGTGGTAGCGCGGCGGTTGCCGAGCCGCATCAGGGCGACCTCAACCTCGACGTCGATGATGGCCCGAGCTTCAGCAGCCGCGATGACGATTTCCCGGACGAGACGTCCAGCAAGAGCGCGGCACGCCAATCGGTGAACGATCAGCCGGCGGCCGAAGAAGTCCTGGTCATCAGCGTGATCTGCCGCGACGCCGGCGGTTTCAAAGGCCCGGCACTCTTGCAGAACATCCTCGAAAGCGGCCTGCGTTTCGGCGAGATGGATATCTTCCATCGTCACGAAAGCATGGCCGGTAACGGCGAAGTGCTGTTCTCCATGGCCAACGCGGTCAAGCCGGGCACCTTCGATCTGGACGATATCGACCTGTTCAGCACCCCGGCGGTGAGCTTCTTCCTTGGCCTGCCAGGCCCGCGTCACCCCAAACAAGCGTTCGACGTGATGGTGGCCGCCGCCCGCAAGCTGTCCCAGGAACTCAACGGCGAGCTCAAGGACGACCAACGCAGCGTGCTTACCGCCCAGACCATCGAACACTACCGTCAGCGCATCGTCGAGTTCGAGCGTCGCGCCCTGACACAGAAACGCTGAGGATCGATCTTAAGCGTTGTCTGTAGAATCCGTGCACTAACATATTGAGCAGCTTCGGCTGCTCTTTTGCTTTATGAGAGAACACCCATGACCGCCGCCCATACCCGCATTCTCGAACTGCGCGCTGAACTGGATCAGCACAACTACCGTTACCACGTCCTCGACGAGCCGAGCATTCCGGACGCCGAGTACGACCGCCTGTTCCACGAGCTCAAGGCCCTGGAGGCCGAGCACCCGGAACTGGTGACGCGTGATTCGCCGACGCAGCGGGTTGGCAGTGCGGCGTTGTCGGCGTTCACCCAGGTCAAGCACGAAATCCCGATGCTCAGCCTGGGCAACGCCTTTGATGAAACCACCATGCTGGAGTTTGATCGCCGGGTCACCGAGGGCCTTGATCTGCCGGTGGGCGATCTGTTTGGCGCTGGCGCGGCGGTGGAATACAGCTGCGAGCCGAAGCTGGACGGCCTGGCGGTCAGCCTGCTGTACCAGGATGGCGAGTTGGTGCGCGGTGCTACCCGGGGTGATGGCACCACCGGCGAGGACATCAGCGTCAATGTGCGCACCGTGCGCAATATCCCTCTGAAACTGCACGGCACGGGCTGGCCGGCCACCCTGGAAGTGCGCGGTGAAGTGTTCATGTCCAAGGCCGGTTTCGAGCGATTGAACGCCTCGCAACTGGAAGTGGGCGGCAAGACCTTCGCCAACCCGCGCAACGCCGCAGCAGGCAGCCTGCGCCAACTGGACTCGAAGATTACCGCCAGTCGCCCGCTGGAGTTCTGCTGCTATGGCATCGGCCAAGTGACCGCGGATATCAGCGACACCCATATCGGCAACCTCAAGCAGTTGCAGAAGTGGGGCATGCCGATCAGCCACGAATTGAAGCTGGCCAAGGGTATCCAGGAATGCCTGGACTACTACCGCGACATCGGCGAGCGCCGCAATGCGCTGGGCTACGAAATCGACGGCGTGGTGTTCAAGGTCAACAGCATTGCCTACCAGCGTGAACTGGGCTTCCGCGCCCGCGAGCCGCGCTGGGCGATCGCGCACAAATTCCCGGCCATGGAAGAACTCACCGAACTGCTCGACGTGGAATTCCAGGTCGGCCGTACCGGTGCGGTGACGCCGGTGGCGCGCCTCAAACCGGTCAAGGTGGCCGGCGTGACCGTGTCCAATGCCACCCTGCACAACATGGACGAAGTGGCACGCCTGGGGCTGATGATCGGCGACACCGTGATCATCCGCCGCGCCGGTGATGTGATTCCGCAGGTGGTCTCGGTGGTCACTGAACGCCGCCCGGAAAACGCCCGCGCCGTGCAGATCCCGCAAAATTGCCCGGTGTGTGGATCCCATGTGGAGCGCACGCAACTGGTCAAGCGCAGCAAAGGCAAGGAAACCGTCAGCGAAGGCGCGGTGTACCGTTGCGTCGGGCGGCTGGCCTGCGGTGCGCAGCTCAAGCAGGCGATCATTCATTTCGTCTCGCGCCGGGCCATGGACATCGACGGCCTGGGTGACAAGACCATCGAGCAACTGGTGGATGAACAGCTCATCGGTTCGCCGGCCGATCTCTACAAGCTCAAATACGAACAGATCATCGACCTGGAAGGCTTTGCCGATATCTCCAGCAAGAAGCTGATCGGCGCCATCGAAAGCAGCAAGACCCCGACCCTGGCACGCTTCATCTACGCCTTGGGCATTCCCGATGTGGGCGAGGAGACGGCCAAGGTTCTGGCGCGCTCGCTGGCGTCCCTGGAGCGCGTACAAAAGGCGCTGCCAGAAGTGCTGACGTACTTGCCGGATGTCGGGCTGGAAGTGGCCCATGAGATCCATAGCTTCTTTGAAGACGGCCACAACCAGCAGGTGATTGGCGCGCTGTTGTCGCCGGACGAATGCGGCCTGCAATTGCAGGAGCAAGGCGAACTCAGCGCCGAATTCGCCGCCAGCACCACCTTGGGCGGTTTGCTCGACAAGCTGCACGTACCGTCGGTGGGGCCAGGCGCGGCGCAGAAGCTCGCGGACAAGTTCGGTTCGCTGGAAGGCGTCATCAAGGCTGACTGGCTCGACATGCGCCAGGCGCTGCCCGAGAAGCAAGCCAAGGCTGTACGGGAGTTTTTCGACAATGCCGACAACGCCAACCATGCCCTGGCTATCGAGCAACAGCTCAAGGACTTTGGCATGCACTGGCAGAGCGAGAAAAAGCTCGTCGAAGGTTTACCTGAAGCCGGGCACACCTGGGTACTCACCGGCTCCCTGGAGCTGATGAGTCGCGATGTGGCCAAGGACAAGCTCGAAAGCCTGGGGGCCAAGGTGGCCGGTTCCGTTTCGGCGAAAACCCACTGCGTGGTGGCCGGGCCGGGCGCCGGTTCGAAATTGGCCAAGGCCAATGAGCTGGGCCTGAAAGTACTGGACGAGGAAGCCTTCGTCGCCTTCCTGGCCAAGCACAACATCACCGTCTGAACGGAGCGATCTCTCCACACTGTAGGAGCGAGCTTGCTCGCGAAGAACCGGAGGGCGCCGCTGTGAACCAGGCAGCCCGCGTTATCGTTGACGATCTTCGCGAGCAAGCTCGCTCCTACAGGGAGTAGTTGAACGATCTCTCACGAGAAATGATCTAGTCTCTGTCACCCCAGGGAGAGATCGCCATGTTCCGCTACTTCGAGCAACTCAGCACGCGCATCGCCGCTCCGTTCATGGCCGAAACCTCGCGCAACAGCAAGGTGTGGCAATGCCGGTGTGGCCAGTCGCTGTTCTTTCGCAACAGCCAATGCCTGGCCTGTCAGGCGGCGTTGGGTTACCAGCCGCAGCAAAGCCGCCTGTCGTCCCTGCAACCTGGGCCGGTGGTCGGTACGTGGCTGGCCGACGACAATCTCGATGCCGGCGCTTTCCGGCGCTGCGCCAACCTCGATTCACCGGCCGCGTGCAACTGGCTGATTCCTGCCCACAGCACCGCGCCGTTGTGCGTGGCCTGTAGCCTGAACCGCACCATCCCTGATCTTTCCGTTGCGGAAAACCCCGAACGCTGGCGCAAAGTCGAAACCGCCAAGCGCCGACTGGTGGCGCAACTGATCAGCCTGGGCCTGCAAGTGGTGCCCAAGAGCGTTGACGAAGAGACTGGCCTGGCCTTCGACTTTATCGGTATCGACCTGGAAGGCAACGCGCCCACCACCGGCCACGCCAATGGGCTGATCACCCTGGATATCAAGGAAGCCGATGACGCCCACCGCGAAAAAGTCCGGGTACAGATGCGCGAGCCGTACCGCACCTTGCTCGGCCATTTTCGCCATGAAGTCGGCCATTACTACTGGGATCGCCTGATCGCCAACGGTCACTGGCTTAGCCCTTTTCGCGACCTGTTCGGCGACGAACGCGCCAGTTATGCCGAGGCCCTCGACCGGCACTACCAGAACGGCCCGCGCCCGGACTGGCAACTCACCTGCGTGAGCGCCTACGCCACCATGCACCCCTGGGAAGACTGGGCCGAAACCTGGGCCCACTACCTGCACATGATGGACGCCGTGGACACGGCCCTGGGCTTTGGCATGAGCGCCCGCGAGATGGACCTGGATTACCAGCCATTCCCCCTGACCACGCTCTACGACCCTCAACACCCTGGCGGCCCGGCATTCCTCTGCTTCGTCAATGCCTGGATCGAACTGGCCGGCATGCTCAACGAACTGTCCCGTGCCATGGGCCAGCCGGATTTCTATCCCTTTGTGCTGCCGCCCGCGGTGATTGCCAAGCTGCACTTTATTCACCTGGTCATCCAGGAAGAAGGCGGCAGGGCCGATGGGGTTATGGCAAGTGCTTGAGCCTTCTCATTTTTTAATCCGGAACCAACGGTTGTAACTTCCGATGAGATGGGTACAATGGCGCGGCTTGCCGAGAGGCAGCGTCGTTATGGTGACCCCATCGGTCCCCCCGCAACGATTACCCGTGAACCTGGTCAGAGCCGGAAGGCAGCAGCCACAGCGGGAACATTGTGTGCCGGGGTGTGGCTGGTGGGGTTGCCTCCATAACGCTCCCTTCTGCAGTCCCTTCTAAAACCCAAGTTATTTTCAGCCAGTCATCTGTGATGCTTATTGCACAGTGCATGACGGTCATTTCGCATCTAGTGGCATACTCCCAAGCGTCTCTTCCCCCTGGCTACGAGGCTCTATGCACTCGGAACATTTCGACTTATCCAGCCCTGTTTTCTTGCCGATCACGGAGCAAACCTGCGCGGGTTTGTTGGGCAGCAAGGGTTTCGATGCGCTTGTAGCCCTGAGTGAGCCGCAATTGGCGGCGGTGCTGGTGATCCAGAACCTGGCGCAGGTGCCGGAAAGCGACCTGAGCGCCAGCGGTGCGGAAAAAGTGTTGGCCAAGCTGATTGACTGGGCAGTAGATGCCTGCCATTCGGCCAGTGTGTCCCTGCTCTCTGAAGCGCAGCGGCTGTTTGATCAGAGGAAGTTGTACTTCGGCCTCAATGTGGTCAAAAGCTTGAAGCTGCGCTTTCTGCTGGAGGAGGAAGTACAGGCGCGGGACTATCTGTTGCCCAGTGGCAAATGGGACGTCGAGTATAAAGTCCGCCACCTCAAGGCCAATGACCCGTTCAGCCAGCAGGCGATCACGCCCAGGCACCGCGAACGCTGGTTGAGCGCCGAGCAGGACAAGCTGCTCAGAACCTTCCGCGCCAACCTGAACGAAGACCTGCATGTGCAAGGCTACGCCGGCATTGGCAAGAGTCACCTACTGGTGGCCTTGCTGGAGCACCTGCGCCCGGAAAAGACCTTGTTGCTGGCGCGTACCCCGGCAAAACTCGAAACCCTGCGTGCCCGCATGGTGGGTGTACGGGAGCGTAAGGCCGGGCATACCTTCCAGGGCTTTGCCCATGCCCTGTTGCATGGCCCCAGGCCACAGCCGCTGAATACGCCGGCGAGGGTGCCGACCAAACAGGCGCTCGCTCAAGAACTGAATATCTTTGGTTTTCGCCGCCTGGAAGGGCAGGCGGTGGTGGAGGTGTGCCTCAAGGTGCTTGAGGCCTACTGCCGCTCTTGGGAGTACAGCCTGTCGGCCCAGCATTTGCCGCATTTCAAGCAACCGCTCGCCGGCGTCGATGCCAGGGTGCTGCTCGAATATTCCAGCCGGTTGTGGGGCTACCTTGAGGCGAACCCGGCCTGGGGCCGCCACACCGGGTTTGAAGCCTTGTTGATGATCAAACGCGCGAGCCTGGCAGGCTGCGTGGTGCCCGAGCGCTATACCCATGTGCTGATCGATGAGAGCCAGGATATTCCGGCGCCGCTGCTGCAAATCATCGAGCGCGGCCGCCAGGTGCTGATCACCCTGGGGGATGAGTATCAGCAGGCCAGCGGCGGCGTGGTCAAGCGCGCCCGTGAGGTTCGCCATACCGACGTGTGCTACTCCGTGCGTTCCGGGCGCAATGTCGAGCGCCTGGTCAACCCATTGATCAGCTTGCACTCGGAAAAAACCAAATCGCTTTTCGAGGGCGCCCGCGATGCCGACGTGGGTATTGAGTTTTACCCCCAGGGTTTTGTGCCCCCGCAAGGTTGCGTGGTGTTGACCGCCTCCCATTGGGACACCATGCAGTGGGCGATCCAACTGAGCCACGCCCGTTGTGCGTTCGGCCTGGCGAGCAAAGAGGCCCAGCAGTCGCTCAAGCACTTCATGGACACGGTCATCGCGTTGTTCAAACCCGATTTCTATAGCAATGAGTTCAATGACCTCGGCCCCCATCCGTTTTTCAGCGATATGGCCGATTGGCAGCAGGTGCGCGAAGCCTGCCAGTTCGATGAGGCGTTTGTGTGGGTCGAGGCCGAGCTGGAAAAAGGCTTCAACGTGGCGGATGTCACGCGGTTGAACCGGTTGAGCGGCCATCCGGACGAGCGCGTCCTGCTGATGCTGGCGCAGGACGCGGGCGGCATGGAGTTCGACCGAGTACTGCTCACCCCGGAACTGTTGACCAATGTGAAGTTCCAGGACGCCTACGCGTTCGATCAACGACTCTGCGCGGTGTATATCGCGATTTCACGGGCCAGGGTGCAGTTGTATCTGCCCTACGATGTGGTCGAGTGGCTCGACTACCACAAGTATCAAAAGACCCGTGAATCCCACGGTTACTAAGCAATTTAATCCGGCTGTTTCACAACTTTCATAAAGCCCTCTGGACAACCCGCAGACCGCCTTGTTAGCTTGCGCCGGCCACTTGTTTCAGAGTATGACAAGGGCATGGATTTGATATTGAAGTGCTATCGCTTCTTTCACTCACAAGGATGTCTGTCATGAAAAGCCTGCAAGGGTTGCCTCGTCTTATCAGTGCTCCGGTAGGGACGCCCGGCAAAGCCCGCAACTTGCCCGCCGATGTTCAGTGCATCCAGTATTTATTCAATTTGATCATTCCCAAGATGGGGTTTGCCTTGCTCGAAAACGGCAAGTGCGACGGCCAGTTGGTGCAGTGCATCAGCCAGTATCAGTTTCGCCATCTCAAGTACGCCCATCCCGATGGCGTGATCGACCCCACCGGGCGCACGTTCAACAGTCTGATCGAAGAGGCACTGAAGGTGCCGGTGCGGGCTTTTCCCACTACGCGCATTCCGACGTTTCTCAATATCTTTGGCAATAACAACGTCGATGCGGTGCAGGCCACGGTCAATGTGTACCTGGACCGCGTGCGTGCGGTCATCGAGGCTGAGCGGCGTAACCGGCAGTTGATGATGCAGTCCACCTGCGACGGCGGGACAACCTTGAGCGATACGGATTTCCAGAATGCCGCCAAGCTATTGGGCAACGGCATTTCGGTGAATGTGGTCAAGGCGTTCGCCACGGTGGAGTCGGGCGGGAAGGTGGGTTTCGGGCCCGCCAAGTTGCCGATCATCGCCTTTGAAGGGCACCACTTTCGCAAGTACACCAAGCACATCTACGATCAGTCGCAGCCGCTGCTGTCGTATGTCTACAAGAAAAAAGCCGGCCCGCAATGGCAGACGAACAACAAGGATCAGGTCAAGGCCTGGGAGACCATGGCCACTGCCTTTGCGCTGGACCAGGAAGCCGCGCTGATGTCGGCCTCCTGGGGCATGTTTCAGATCATGGGGTTCAATTTTGCGGCGTGCGGATTCAAGACCGTGTTTGAGTTCGTGGCGTCATTGAAGATCAATGCCGGTAACCAACTCAAGGCCTATCTCAGCCTCTGCAGCCACAACTCGGCATTGTTGAGCGCGATGAAAAACAAGGATTTCACCGCCATGGCGCGTAACTATAACGGCGATGATTACGGCAACTATGACGTCCTGATGAAACAAGCCTACGAAGCCTTTGAAGGGAAGAAATAAGATGATTCGTTATCTGGCGATGGGAGTGTTGTCGTGGTGCGCCGTGGCGCCCGCGTTGGCCGGCTCGGCGGCGTTGCATTCAGGTAAATATGAAGGGCTGATGCTGGCGGTGACGCCTGGGCATCAGGTCGAGGGGTTCTATCAGGAGTCGATGGGCGAGGGTGTGGCCCGTGGTTGCACGTTCTACCTCCAAGGCAAGCCAGAGGCGCTCACCACCTGGCTGGACGCTGCCTACCCAGGCAGTGTGGCCGCGGCGCCCGACGGGGTGACCCTGACGGTGGAGCAGGGCCGCCAGCACCCTGGCTGCATCAATGTGCTGATGCCGGAAATCGCTACCGGCCTGGAGTTGAGCCAGACCGCCAGCAAGCAATGGATCGGCTTGGTGACGGTGTCTGCCGACAAGGCTTACCTGCTGAAAACGCCGGGCGCCAAAGCGGCAAAGCGGCCCTACATCGTCAAGCATGACGTGGTGGGCGTACTGGCATTCAAGGACGGCTGGGCGCAGGTGGAATTTATCAACGCTGACGACCGTTCGTTCACGGGCTGGATCAGCCAGGCCCAGTACGCACGATTGGCTGCGCCCAAGCCCTGAATTGTAGGAGCGAGCTTGCTCGCGAAAAACCTCAACGATAACGCGTGCTTTCTGAATAAACGCGGCGCCTGTGAGTTTTTCGCGAGCAAGCTCGCTCCTACATTAGGGGTATTAGGGCGAGTCAGCCAAAGGTCTCGCGCAGTAGCCCGGCAAACGCATCTCGCGCCAGGTGCCGCTGGGTGTCCGTGTGCCAGAACAACAGGTTGTCCACGGGCGCCAGCGCTTCAAAGCGATACGACGCCAGCTGATTGGCCTGCTCATAGCGCGCCAGGATCCCCTCGGGTGCCAACGCCACGCCAATCCCCGCACTGACGCATCCGATGATCGTGCCCCAACTGGCATAGCTGGCGATCGCAGGCTTGACGTCGTGGGGCTTGAGCCAGTTTTCCAGGGCGGCGCGATAAGGGCAGCCCGGCGGCCATACCAGCAATGTACGGCCGGCCAAGTCCTCGGCGCTGTTGATAGGTGCGCTGCACGCGCTGGCGATCAGCACCAGGCGTTCACTGTAGACCACGCTCTGTTCCAGCTTCGTGCGTTTGCCGCCGGCGGCCACCAGTGCCACATCCAGGCGGTGGTGTTGCAGGTCGTCCAGCAGTTGCGCCCAGGCACCGGTGACCAGTTCCAGGCTGACATCGGGATAACGCCGGTGGTATTCCGCCAGCAATGGCGGCAGGCGCCCGCTGGCACTGGATTCCACCGCACCGATGCGCAAGGTGCCACGGGGAATGGCGTTGGCATCCACCGCGCGTTTGGATTCATCCACCAGCGCCAGGATACGTTCGCAGTAATCCAGGAAGATCTCTCCCGCAGCGCTGATCGCCAGCCCTCGGCCAGCACGGATAAACAACGGCGTGCCCAACTCGCTTTCCAGCTGCTTGATGCGCGTGGTGATGTTGGACGGCACGCAGTGCAATTGCAGCGCAGCCTGGGCCACGCTGCCGGTTTGCGCCACGGCTCGCACCATTTTCAGTTGGGCCAGTTCCATTGCTCAGTTCCAGTGATTTCAGAAGTCAGAAACGCTTAATTGTCCTATGCCTGGCGTGGGCCAAGACTGGCAGCATTCCTTTTGCGTGGATGCTGTCGATGAATACTCCGTCACCTCTAAAGCTTACGCTAGTCATTGCCAGCGTTATCCTCTGTTGGGCGTATTCGCCGATCGGCGTGCACATGGGGCTGCACAGTTATAGCCCCGGCCAATTGGCGCTGCTGCGGTTTCTGATCGCGTCGGTATTCATGGGCGGTGTGGCCTGGGTGGTGGGCATTGGACGGCCACCGTTGCGCGACGTGCCGTGGCTGTTGGTGCTGGGCTTTTTCGGGGTGTTCCTGCACCACACCAGTCTCAACTATGGGCAACAATGGGTGACGGCGGCAGCGTCGAGTGTGTTGGCGCAGTCGGCGCCGTTGTTCAGTGTGTTGATCGCGTTTTTGTGCTTGAAAGAGCGGGTCAGCGCCTGGCGCTGGGGCTGCGTGCTGTTGGGGTTGGCCGGAGTAGTGGTGGTGATCTGGGGCGACCGGGGCATAGGCGATATCAACCCACGGGGTTTGCTGATCTTGTTGGCGGCCTGCTCATGGAGTGTGTACTTCGCCATCCAGCGGCATCATGCCCAGCGCTACAGCCCGTTGACCATGGCGTGCTACATGGTGTGGTCTGGCACCCTGATGCTGTGCGTGAACCTGCCGGGCCTGCCCGTCGCCATCGTGCAGGCACCGATGGTGGAGAATCTTGCCGTGCTGGTGCTGGGTATTTTCCCCAGTGCCTTGGCTTATCTGGCCTGGGGTTACGTGTTGAAGCACGTCGAGGTCAGTCGTGCGTCGGTGGCGATGTACCTGATTCCACCGGTTGCCATGCTGATGGCCGCCACGCTGCTTGGCGAACACGTCACCCTGCAGGTGATGCTGGGCGCAGTGATCGTGCTGGCAAGTGTCGCCGCTATCAGTCTGGAAGGGCGTGGGCGCTCCAAGGTGCCAGCAAATCGCCCGCAGGTGCCCTCCGGGAGGCCAATTGAACAAGCTTCGTCAGATTAGACGAGCGTGCCGGATGCAATTTCCCCCTTGCTCCGCTAGCATTACCGGCTTCCGCTTCCCAGTTGCGACGGTTTTCGATGAGTTATCAGGTTCTTGCACGTAAATGGCGCCCGCGCTCGTTCCGCGAAATGGTCGGCCAGACCCATGTGCTCAAGGCTCTGATCAATGCCTTGGACAGCCAACGGCTGCACCACGCCTACCTGTTCACCGGTACACGCGGGGTGGGCAAGACCACGATTGCGCGCATCATCGCCAAGTGCCTGAATTGTGAAACCGGTATCACCTCGACGCCTTGTGGCACCTGTTCGGTGTGCCGTGAGATCGACGAAGGGCGTTTCGTCGACCTGATCGAGATCGACGCCGCGAGCCGTACCAAGGTCGAAGACACCCGCGAGCTGCTGGACAACGTGCAGTACGCGCCGAGCCGTGGCCGCTTCAAGGTCTACCTGATCGACGAAGTGCACATGCTGTCCAGCCACTCCTTCAACGCCTTGTTGAAAACCCTGGAAGAGCCGCCGCCCTACGTCAAGTTCATCCTGGCCACCACCGACCCGCAGAAACTTCCGGCAACGATTTTGTCGCGGTGCTTGCAGTTCTCCCTGAAAAACATGACCCCCGAGCGTGTGGTCGAGCATTTGACCCATGTGCTGGGCGTCGAGAACGTACCGTTCGAAGACGACGCGCTGTGGTTGCTGGGCCGTGCCGCCGATGGTTCGATGCGCGATGCCATGAGCCTCACCGACCAGGCCATCGCGTTTGGTGAAGGCAAGGTCATGGCCGCCGACGTGCGCGCCATGCTCGGTACCCTGGACCACGGCCAGGTGTTCGACGTGCTGCACGCGCTGATCGAGGGTGACGCCAAGGCGTTGCTCGAGGCCGTGCGCCACCTGTCGGAGCAAGGCCCGGACTGGAACGGTGTGCTCTCGGAAATTCTCAACGTATTGCACCGCGTCGCCATCGCCCAGGCCCTGCCGGAAGGCGTGGACAACGGCCATGGCGACCGTGATCGCGTATTGGCCCTTGCCCAAGCCTTGCCGGCCGAAGACGTACAGTTCTACTACCAGATGGGCCTGATCGGCCGCCGCGACCTGCCCCTGGCACCCGACCCGCGGGGTGGCTTTGAAATGGTGCTGCTGCGCATGCTGGCGTTCCGGCCAGCAGATTCGGCAGACGCGCCGAGACAGCCGCTAAAGCCAGTGGGGATCAGCCAGGCCACAGTTGATTCCGCCAAACCCGTGGCTGGCGCGGCCGTTGTTGCGCCAGTGGTTGCTGCGCCTGCGGTTGCTGTGCCTGAGCCGGTTGCGCCGGCACCTGAGCCCGAACCTGCGCCGGTTGCCGTAGCGCCGGTGGTCGAGCCCGAGCCGGTCATCGAGCCTGCGCCCGTGGTCGACTTGCCTTGGAATGACCCGATCGAAGCGCAAGTAGAGCCCGAGCAACAACCCGCCGTGGAGCCCGTGCTGGAAACCACCGGCGAGCAGCCCGAGCTGACGCCGATGCCTGCGCCGACTCCGGACAGCGTGGTGCCGGATGCCCCTGAGTGGGTATCGGCACCGGTTCCCGAGCCGACGGTCGCCCAGGTTGACGCGGCCACCCCAGGCATTGACCTGGACGACGAACCGCCGCTGGACGAAGACTACATCGAGCCGGACATGGATTCGGCCTACAGCTACCTGGACGACTTGGCCAGCGAGCACACCGCCGAACCTGCGCCCGAGCCCGAGGCAGAACCTGCCGCGGCCCCGGCTACCGGCCTGGCCTTGCAATGGCTGGAATTGTTTCCGAAATTGCCGATCTCCGGTATGACCGGCAGTATCGCCGCCAACTGCACCCTGATTTCCATCGAAGGCGACCACTGGCTGCTGCACCTGGACCCGGCCCATAGCGCCTTGTTCAACGCCACCCAGCAGCGCCGGCTCAACGATGCGCTCAACCAGTACCATGGGCGCACGCTGACCATTGCCATCGAGCTGATCAAGCCCGAGCAGGAAACCCCGGCCCAGGCCGCGACCCGTCGGCGCCTTAATCGCCAGCGCGAGGCCGAGGATTCGATCCACGCAGATCCGCTTATCCAACAAATGATGCAACAGTTCGGTGCGGTCGTCCGCCACGATACTATTGAACCTGTCGAAGCCCCGGTGTCCCAAGCGTCATGACTCCGGGCTACTCATTGATCCACGTACTTTTGAGGTGATTCCCATGATGAAAGGTGGCATGGCCGGCCTGATGAAGCAGGCGCAGCAGATGCAGGAAAAAATGGCCAAGATGCAGGAAGAACTGGCCAACGCCGAAGTCACCGGTAAAGCCGGTGGCGATATGGTCAGCGTGGTGATGACCGGTCGTCACGACATCAAGCGTGTCAGCATCGACCCAAGCGTATTGCCGGGCGTGGGTGAAGATGACCTGGAAATGCTCGAAGCGCTGTTCGCCGCAGCCGTCAATGACGCTGTGCGCAAGATCGAAGCCAACAGCCAGGACAAAATGTCCGGCGTGACCGCTGGCATGCAACTGCCACCGGGCATGAAACAGCCGTTCTGATACACGCTTTAGCTAGACTCAAATGCCAGGCATAGCGCCTGGCATTTTTTTGCGCGGTCGAAACATCGAACCCCAAGCCTTCACCGATGGTCTGCACCCTATACCGTTGAAACCACTCACCGATAAAGGAGCCCCGCTGATGCCTCAAGAAATGACGCTCAACCAACGCACCGTTCTGGTCTCACGCCCTCAAGGCGCCCCCACGCCGGAAAACTTTCGCCTGGAACGCGTGAGCCTGCCGGAGCTGGCAGACGGCCAGGTGCTGCTCAAGACGCTGTACCTGTCTTTGGACCCCTACATGCGTGGACGCATGAGTGACGCGCCGTCCTACGCAGCACCCGTGGAAATCGGCGAGGTGATGACCGGTGGGGCTGTCAGCCGTGTCGAGCAATCGCGCAACCCGAAATTCGAAGTGGGCGACCTGGTGGTCGGCGCCACTGGCTGGCAAAGCCACTGTATTTGCGAAGGCCAAAACCTGATCCCGCTGCCCAAGGGCCTGCCGAGCCCGTCGATGGCCTTGGGCGTACTGGGTATGCCGGGCATGACCGCCTATATGGGCCTGATGGATATCGGCCAGCCCAAGGCCGGGGAAACCCTGGTGGTGGCGGCTGCGTCTGGCGCGGTGGGGTCGGTGGTGGGCCAGGTGGCCAAGCTCAAGGGCTTGCGCGTGGTGGGCATTGCCGGTGGCGCCGACAAGTGCCGCTATGTGGTGGATGAGTTGGGCTTTGACGCCTGTATCGACCACAAGCGCGAAGATTTCGCCCATGAACTGGCCCTGGCCTGCTTCAAAGGCGTGGACATCTACTTTGAAAACGTCGGCGGTAAAGTCTTCGATGCCGTGCTGCCTTTGCTCAACCCCAAGGCGCGCGTGCCGCTGTGCGGGTTGATCGCCGGCTATAACGCCCATGAAGCGCCCAGTGGCCCTGACCGTTTGCCGACGCTGCAACGCACCTTGCTGACCAAGCGGGTGCGCATCCAGGGCTTTATCGTGTTCGATGACTACGGCGACCGCCAGCCGGAGTTCCTCAGCGCCATGGCGCCTTGGGTGCGCGAGGGCAAGATCAAGTTCCGCGAGGACGTGGTCGATGGCCTGGAGCAGGCGCCCGAAGCCTTTATCGGCCTGCTCGAAGGGCGCAACTTCGGCAAGTTGGTGGTGCGCGTCGCGCAGGATTGAGTATTTGACGCTAATCCGGGGCGCGGGTATAAACCGCGTCTCGTTGTTTTGTCGGACCCTTCGCCCATGAGCTTCAGCCCCCTGATTCGCCAACTGATCGACGCCTTGCGCACTTTGCCCGGTGTCGGCCAGAAAACTGCCCAGCGCATGGCGCTGCAACTGCTGGAGCGTGATCGCAGCGGCGGCACTCGCCTGGCCCAGGCCCTGAGCCAGGCCATGGAAGGCGTGGGCCACTGCCGCCAGTGCCGTACCCTCACCGAAGAAGAGCTCTGCCCACAATGCGCCGACCCGCGTCGCGACGACACGTTGCTGTGCGTGGTGGAAGGGCCGATGGATGTGTACGCCGTGGAGCAGACCGGTTACCGCGGGCGTTACTTTGTGCTCAAGGGCCACCTGTCGCCGCTCGATGGCCTGGGGCCGGAAGCCATCGGTATTCCACAACTGGTGGCGCGGATCCAAGAGCAGGGCACCTTTACTGAAGTGATCCTGGCAACCAACCCGACGGTGGAAGGTGAAGCCACGGCGCACTACATTGCCCAACTGCTGACCAACAAAGGCTTGATCACTTCGCGGATTGCCCATGGCGTGCCGTTGGGAGGGGAGTTGGAACTGGTGGATGGCGGTACCTTGGCGCACTCGTTCGCAGGCCGCAAGCCCATCGCGCTCTAAAGCCCATTGCAATCTGGGACTTCCTAACCCTGTAGGAGCGAGCTTGCTCGCGAAAAACCAATAGGCGCCGCGTTCACGCAGGAAGCACGCGTTATCGTTGACGGTTTTCGCGAGCAAGCTCGCTCCTACAGGGTTAGCGCAGACACATGACTTGATAACCAAGCAAGCGCTTGGTAAGTTCGCTCCATCCCGCCATGGAGCTTGCCGATGTCTGCCTATCAGGAATACTTCGATCCCAGCCACCAATTGGTCCGCGACAGCGTGCGCCGATTCGTCGAGCGCGAGATGTTGCCCGGCATCGAGCAGTGGGAGGAGGCGCAAAGCTTTCCTCGCGAGCTCTACCTCAAGGCCGGTGCGGCGGGGATTCTAGGCATTGGCTACCCCGAAACCCTGGGTGGCAGCCACGAAGGCGATCTGTTCGCCAAGGTCGCTGCCAGCGAAGAACTGATGCGCTGCGGCTCCGGTGGCGTGGTGGCAGGGCTCGGCTCCCTGGATATCGGCCTGCCGCCCATCGTCAAATGGGCCCGGCCCGACGTGCGTGAGCGCATAGCGCCTCTGGTGCTGGCTGGCGAAAAGATCATCGCCCTGGCGGTCACCGAGCCCAGCGGCGGCTCTGATGTGGCCAACCTGCAAACCCGCGCCGTACGGGAAGGCGAGCATTACCGCGTAAGCGGCGCCAAGACCTTTATCACCAGCGGCATTCGCGCTGACTTCTACACCGTGGCCGTGCGCACGGGCGGGCCGGGCTTTGGCGGCATCAGCCTGCTGCTGATCGAAAAAGACACCCCGGGTTTCACCGTCGGCCAGCCACTGAAGAAGATGGGCTGGTGGGCATCGGACACCGCCGAGCTGTTCTTTGACGATTGCCGCGTGCCTGTGGGCAACCTTATCGGCGTCGAGAACATGGGCTTTGCCTGCATCATGGGCAACTTCCAGAGTGAACGTCTGGCCTTGGCGCTGATGGCCAACATGACTGCACAGCTGGCCCTGGAGGAAAGCCTTCAGTGGGCCGCCCAGCGTGAAGCATTCGGCAAACCTATCGGCAAATTCCAGGTGCTCAAGCATCGCCTGGCGGAAATGGCTACCGCGGTGGAGGTTTCCCGTGAGTTCACCTATCGGCAGGCTGCGAAGATGGCCGCTGGCAAGAGTGTGATCAAAGAGATTTCCATGGCCAAGAACCTGGCCACCGATACTGCCGATCGGGTGACGTATGACGCGGTGCAGATATTGGGCGGGCAGGGGTATATGCGGGGCAGTCTGGTGGAGCGGCTGTATCGTGATAACCGGATTCTGTCGATTGGTGGCGGGACGCGTGAAGTGATGAATGAGATCATCAGTAAGCAGATGGGGCTTTGACGTTCAGGGTATTCTTTCGGGCCTCATCGCGGGCAAGCCCGGCTCCCACAGGGGAATGCAGTCCTAGGTGGGAGCCGGGCTTGCCCGCGATGGCGGCAGTATTGACGACCTTTATCTTTCAGTCAGCCCAAACTGCGTCAGACAAAACGTCGGAATGCCCATGTCTGCCAACCGCTGCGAGCCACCCAGCTCCGGCAAATCGATAATCGCCGCCGCTTCAAAGATCTTTGCCCCCATGCGCCGCACCAGGTTCGCCGCCGCAATCAGGGTGCCGCCGGTGGCGATCAGGTCATCGAACATCAGTACGGAGTCGCCTTCGCACAGGCTGTCGGCGTGCACTTCCAGGAAGGCTTCGCCGTACTCGGTCTGGTAACCCTCGGCCAGCACGTCCGCCGGCAGCTTGCCTTGCTTGCGAAACAGGATCAGCGGCTTGTTGAGCTGGTAAGCGATGATCGAGCCGATCAGGAAGCCACGGGCATCCATTGCACCAATATGGGTGAAGTCGGCTTCGACATAGCGTTGGGCAAAGCTGTCGGCCACCAGGCGCAGGGCGCGGGGCGATTGGAACAGCGGCGTGATGTCACGGAAGATCACCCCAGGCTTGGGGAAGTCGATGACGGGGCGAATCAGGGATTTGATGTCGAACGAATCAAAGGTCATCGTCGAGGAGTCCAGAGCGGAAAACGGACTCGAAGTATACCTGCGGCCTCACCGATTGGCGCGGCCGCAGCCTGGATTAGACCTCCAGGGAACCGCCAGCCAAGGCACACAGCTGGATCGGGTCGAGGATATGCACCTCTTTACCTTCTGCGGCAATCAACTGGTTCTGCTGGAAACGGGTAAACACGCGGGACACGGTCTCCACTGCCAGGCCCAGGTAATTGCCGATTTCATTACGCGACATGCTCAGGCGGAACTGGTTGGCCGAGAACCCACGGGCACGAAAGCGCGCCGACAGGTTGACCAGGAACGTGGCGATGCGCTCATCGGCGGTTTTCTTCGACAGCAGCAGCATCATTTGCTGGTCGTCACGAATCTCGCGGCTCATCACGCGCATCAACTGGCGGCGCAACTGCGGCAGTTGCAGGGCCAATTCATCCAGGCGCTCGAAAGGAATTTCGCACACCGACGTGGTTTCCAGGGCCTGGGCCGACACCGGGTGAATCTCGGTGTCCATCCCCGACAGCCCGACCAGCTCGCTGGGCAGGTGGAAACCGGTGATTTGCTCTTCGCCGCCGTCGCTGAGGCTGAAGGTCTTCAACGCGCCCGAGCGTACTGCATAGACGGAATCAAACTTGTCGCCCTGGCGAAACAGAAACTCGCCTTTTTTCAGCGGGCGGCCGCGTTTGACGATGTCGTCCAGCGCATCCATGTCTTCCAGATTCAATGAAAGTGGCAGGCAGAGGGGGGCCAGGCTGCAATCCTTGCAATGGGCCTGGCTGTGAGCGCGCAGTTTGACTGGCTCGGACATTTCTTAAATCCTTGTGGGAAAACACACATAAGACGTAAGGGTAACGCACTGAGGGGCACGGAGGCCAGCCTGTACAAAAACCTGTCGCGAGGTAAAGATTTGCCCGAAACGGCCGATAGCACTGCCATCGAATACCAACACGGTGGCTCAGACCATGTTATCCCTCAGTACTCAACTGGCTTCACGCACCCAGATCCAGGCACTGCCCGAAACCAAGAAGGCGGCCGCGACCGATGCTGCTGCGGTTGCGCCGACGGATGAAGCCAAGCCTGCGGTGTCAGTGACCATTTCCGGCGCTGCGATGAAAGCGGCGGCGGCTGAGAAAACCTCAAACAGTGATATCGACGACAGTGGCTTGGCGGACAACGTCAAGAACCTGCTGAAGATGATCCGTGAGATTAAAAAGCAAATTGCCGAGAAACAGGCCGAGATGGCTGCGGTGATGGCCGACAAGACCCTCAGCCCGGAACAGGCCCGCGCCCGACTCTCTGGCCTGCAATCGGCCTTGAGTGGGCTGCAAGCCAGCCTGACCAGCGCCCAGGCATCCCTTGCCAAGGCCATGAAAGACATGAGCGCCGGTGATGCGGTCAAGGCCGCCAGCCTGGCCATGAAGTAAAGGCCTTCAGATAACCCGCGAAAACCGCTGCCTGTTCTGGTGCTCCAGGTAGGCATCGAACACCATGCACACCGAGCGCACCAGCAAGCGCCCGGCCGGCAGTACGCGAATGCTCTGGGCGTCCAGTTCGATCAAGCCATCATCAGCCATGGTCTGCAATTGCGGCCATAACTCGGCAAAGTAGCCGCGAAAATCGATGTTGTACGCCTGTTCGATCGCCTCGAAGCCCAGGCTGAAATTGCAGATCAATTGCTGAATCACCTCCCTTCGCAGACGGTCGTCCGTTGTACACACCAAACCACGGCTGGTCGCCAACTGCGCGCCCGCCAAAGCGTTCTGATACTGGTTCAGGTCACTGCTGTTCTGGCAATACAGGTCGCCGATCTGGCTGATCGCCGACACCCCCAGCCCAATCAGGTCGCAGTGCCCGTGGGTGGTGTAACCCTGGAAGTTGCGCTGCAGCTTGCCTTCTTCCTGGGCCACCGCCAATTCGTCGTCGGGCAGGGCAAAGTGGTCCATGCCGATGTAGCGGTAACCGGCCTGGGTCAGTTGTTCGATGGTGGTTTGCAGCATCAACAGTTTTTCTGCCGGCGAGGGCAGGTCGTCGGTGTTGATCCGCCGCTGGGGCATGAAGCGTTCCGGCAGGTGCGCGTAGTTGAACACCGACAGGCGGTCAGGCTGCAAGCGGATGACTTCTTCCACGGTGCGCGCAAAGTTCAACGGCGACTGCTTGGGCAGGCCGTAGATCAGGTCGATATTGATCGAGCGAAATTGCAAGGTGCGCGCTGCATCGATCACGGCGCGGGTTTCCTCCAGGCTTTGCAGGCGATTGACCGCCCGTTGCACCTCGGGGTCGAGGTCTTGCAGGCCGATGCTCACGCGGTTGAAGCCCAGTTCGCGCAGCAGGCCCATGGTGGCCCAGTCGGCTTCGCGCGGGTCGATTTCGATGCCGTAGTCACCCGAATCGTCATCCAGCAAATTGAAATGCTGGCGCAGGCATTTCATCACCTGGCGCAGTTCATCGTGGCTGAGAAAGGTTGGCGTACCGCCGCCGAAGTGCAACTGTTCCACGGGCTGCTGCGGGTCGAGGTGGCAGGCCACCAATTGGATTTCCTGCTCCAGGCGCTGCAGGTAGGCCTGGGCGCGGCCACGGTCCTTGGTGATCACCTTGTTGCAGGCGCAGTAGTAACAAATGTTGGCGCAGAACGGCACGTGCACATACAACGACAGTGGCCGCACGGCCTTGCGGCTGTCACGCAGGGCGTGGAGCAGGTCGAAGGTGCCGACCTGGCTGTCAAATTGTACGGCGGTGGGGTAGGACGTGTAGCGCGGCCCCGCCAAGTCGTAGCGGTGAATCAGATCTGTGTCCCAACGAATGGCGTCGAGCATGCGGGCGGTCCCCCGGATTGGCTAGTGGGCCGAGTCTAGGGGCAGGGCGGTGCAGGCATCTTGATTTGCATCAACGGGGAGCGGCGCTATGCCACAGGGCCTGTTAATGCCCCATTAGCCAGTGCTGATGGGGCCCGGGCAAGGTCCAGAGACCGAAGATCATCACCAGCACGCCACCGGCCACCCGCACGCTGCGCTTGCGCAACAACGCTGTCACCCGTTCGGCGGCCAGCCCGGTGGCCAACAGCACCGGCCAGGTGCCCAGCCCGAACGCCAGCATCAGTAAGGCACTGTCCAGCGCATTGCCCTGGCTCGCCGCCCATAGCAGGCTGCTGTAGACGAGCCCGCACGGCAACCAGCCCCACAGCGCGCCCAGCAGCAAGGCTCGCGGCAGGCTGGACACCGGCAGCAAACGGTTGGCCACCGGCTGCAGATGCCGCCACAGGCCGCGCCCCAGGCTCTCGATACGGGTGAGGCCGCTCCACCATCCGGCCAGGTACAGGCCCATACAGATCAGCAGCAACCCGGCCAGCACACGCATGAACATCGCCGCCGGGCTGTTGGCCACCGCCCAGCCGGCCAGGCCGATCAATAAGCCGGCGGTGGCATAGCTGAGGATGCGCCCCAGGTTGTACGCCAGCAGCAGGCGAAAACGGCGGCTGCGCTGTTCCTTGGGGATCGCCAGGGTCAGCGCGCCCATCAGTCCGCCGCACATGCCCAGGCAATGGCCGCCGCCGAGCAGGCCGAGGATCAGCGCCGAGACCAGCAAAGGCGCCAGCTCAAGCATGAGGGGGCTCTTTGGGCGGTTGCTCGGGGCTGTTGGCTTCGTCGATGGCGGCCAGGTGGTTCGGGTCCTGGTCGTCGAACAGCACGCTGTGTGCCGGGCCATCGAGGTCTTCGTACTGGCCGCTGTCCACGGCCCAGAAGAAGATGTAGATGGCCACGCCCACTAACAGCAGTGCCGCAGGAATCATCACGTAGAGAGCTGGCATCTGTACTCCATGCCCACGCGGCTCAGGCCGGCAGCGGGCGGGTTACTGGGGCGGTGCCCGAGGCTTGCGCGCTCGGCAGGCGAGTGAGGCGCAACGCGTTGAGCACCACGGTCAACGAACTGAGGGACATGCCGATCGCCGCCCAGATCGGAGTGATCCAACCCAGGGCCGCAAACGGCAGCATAAGCCCATTGTACAACCCGGCCCACAACAGGTTCTCGATGATCACCCGGCGAGTACGCCGCGCCAGGCTGAAGGCCTGCACCAGCGCATCCAGGCGGTTGGACAACAGCACCGCATCGGCGCTGGTTTTCGCCAGGTCCGTGGCCGAGCCCATCGCCACGCTGATATCAGCGGCGGCCAGCACCGGCACATCATTGACTCCATCGCCCAGCATCAGCACTTTGCGACCTTCCTTGTGCAGGGTTTGCAGCACCTGCAGCTTATCGTCAGGGCGCAGGCTGCCGTGGGCTTCGTCGATACCCAGCTCAGAGGCGACACTGGCCACCATCGGCGAACTGTCGCCGGAGAGCAATAGCGTGCGCCAGCCCCGCGCCTTGCAGGCGGCGAGCAAGGCGGGTGCGTCGCTGCGCAGGCGGTCATCCAGTACGAACCAGGCCAGGGCGCCGCTGCGGTCGCCCAGCAGCAGCCATTGCCCGGCCTCGTCCGGTGAGGCGGGAATCGCGCAGCCACTGAGTTCACAGACAAAACCCGGCTGGCCGATGCGCAACAGACGTTCGCCCACACGACCTTCCAGGCCCAGGCCTGGGGTGCTCAGCACTTCATCGGCGGCCAGCGGCGCGCGGCCGAAGGCACGGGCAATCGGGTGTTCGGAACGGTTCTCCAGGGCGGCAGCGAGGCCCAGGCATTGGTCGCTGTCCAGCGCACTCAAGGGCCGAATGGCGCGCAACGCCAGGCGCCCTTCGGTGAGGGTGCCGGTCTTGTCGAAAATCACCGTATCAATCTGGTTCAGGCCCTCGAGCACATGGCCGCGGGTCAGCAGCAACCCAAGGCTGTGCAAGGTGCCGGTGGCGGCGGTGAGCGCGGTGGGCGTGGCCAGGGACAGCGCGCACGGGCAGGTCGCCACCAGCATCGCCAGTACAATCCAGAACGCCCGCGACGGGTCCAGCTCCCACCACAGCAAGCCGATCAGCGCGGCGGCGATCAGCGAGCACAACAAGAACCACTGCGCAGCGCGGTCGGCGATCTGTGCCAGGCGCGGCTTCTCGGCCTGGGCGCGCTCCAGTAGGCGCACGATGGCAGACAAGCGCGTGTCATGGCCCAATGCGCGCACTTGGACGGTCAGCGCGCCCTCGACATTCAGCGTGCCGGCCGTGACGTTGTCGCCCGTGCGCCGAGGTTGCGGCAGGTACTCGCCGGTCAGCAGGGATTCATCGATGCTGGATTGGCCGTCGAGAATTACGCCATCCGCCGGCAGCACCGCACCGGGATGCACCAGCACCCGATCACCCAGCGCCAATTCGCTAAGCAGGATGCGCTCGCTCTGGCCATCGTCTTTGAGTCGTAGGCAGGAGGCGGGCAACAGGTTGACCAGTTGGGCGGTGGCTGCGGCGGTGCGTTCCCGGGCGCGGCGCTCAAGGTAGCGCCCGGCCAGCAGGAACAGGGCAAACATGCCCACGGCATCGAAATACAGTTCGCCCACGCCGGTGATCGCGGTCCAGATGCCGGCCAGGTACGCGCCGCCAATCGCCAGGGACACCGAGACGTCCATGGTCAGGTGGCGCGTGCGCAGGTCACGCAGGGCGCCTTTGAAGAAGGGCGCGCAGCTGTAGAACACGATGGGCGTGGTGAGAAACATCGCAACCCAGCGCAGGATGATGTGCAGCTCCGGGCTCAGGTCGATATTGAATTCCGGCCAGGTGGCCATGGTTGCCATCATGGCCTGGAACCACAGCAAACCGGCTACCCCCAGTTGTCGCAGGGCCAGGCGATTCTCGCTGGCCAATTGTTCGGCGGCGCGGTCGGCCTGGTAAGGGTGGGCGGCGTAACCGATATGGCGCAGCTCGCTGAGCAGTTGGCTCAACGGCAATTGCCCATCGGCCCAGCGCACGTGCAGGCGGTGGTTGGACAGGTTCAATCGCGCTTCGGCCACGGCGGGCAGGCTGCGCAGGTGTTTCTCGATCAACCAGCCGCAGGCGGCGCAACTGATGCCTTCCATCAGCAGGGTGGTTTCGGCCAGCTCGCCTTGATGGCGCACAAAGGGTTTTTGCACATCGGCGCGGTCGTACAGCGCCAGTTCGTCCACCAACTGCACGGGCAGCGCGTCGGGGTTGGCCGAGGCTTCGCTGCGGTGTTGGTAATAGCTTTCCAGCCCGCCGGCCACTATCGCCTCGGCCACGGCCTGGCAGCCCGGGCAGCAGAGTTCACGGCGTTCGCCGAGGATCTGGGCGGTGAACCGACTGCCGGAGGGGACGGGTAGGGCGCAGTGGTAGCAGGGGGTGGTCATGGTTCGAGGTCTTTGGTGGCTGGGAGGGCCTCTTCGCGGGCAAGCCCGCTCCCACAGGGTGTCGAGCGGGCTTGCTCGCGAAGCGCAGGCTGTTTATTTTTTCAGGTCTTCAGCGCCCTGCAACGGTTCGTCACCCAACAGCAAGTCCTTGTCGTGGCTGACCTCTTCTTCTTCGAACAGGCGCCAGGTGTTGCCGCCTTCCACGCCAAGCAGTTCCACGAAACGGCGACCTTCGACCTTGTCGGTGACCTGGCCGATGTAACGACCGGGCTCGCTGTCGCTGCGGGTGAGGTTGATCTTGCGATCCTTCTCTGGCTGGGTCGGGGAGATCAGGTTCAGCTCAAGGGTTTTTGGATTGCTGTAGCCAGTCAGTTGCAGCTCGACCTCGCCGGTCAATTCGTCCAGGTGCAGCTTGCCGCGCAGTTGCAGGGTCTGGGCCAGGCGTTCGCGGTCCAGGGAACGGTTGATGCCTTTGCCGGCCTCGTAGTAGTTGTCGTTGACCAGGTTGTCCGGGTTGTTCACTGCGATGGTCACCATGGACAAGGTCAGGGTCACCGAGCAGGCCAGGATCGCGATGATGATCCAGGGCCAGAGGTGTTTGTACCAAGGGCTGGCGGCAGTAGTTGCGGGCATGCGTAGGTTCCCCGTTAACGGACTTGTGGGCCGATGAATCGGCTCTTGGCTTCAATATGGACGCTGGTGTCATCGGCGTCTTCGAGGATGAAGGTCACCTCGTTGGTGCTCGACGGCAACTGCTCCGGCGCACTCGACAACTCCACTGGCATGCTGACGATATCGCCGGCGGCCACTTTGATTTCGCGACGGCCTTGCAGCTTGAGGTCCGGCAGGCCGGCGGCGTCGAGCACGTAGGTGTGGTCGCGCTGGTCTTTGTTCATGATCTTCAGGCTGTAGACGTTTTCGATGCGCCCTTCGGCGTTTTCGCGGTACAGCACGCGGTCCTTGCTGACGTCGAAACCCACCAGCGAGCGCATGAAGAAGGCGGCCACCAACAGGCTGATCATCGCCAGCAACACCAGGGCGTAACCGATCAGGCGCGGGCGCAGCTTATGGGTTTTCTGCCCCGACAGGTTATGTTCGGTGGTGTAGCTGATCAGTCCGCGTGGGTACTCCATCTTGTCCATGATGTTGTCGCAGGCATCGATACAGGCGGCGCAGCCGATGCATTCGATTTGCAGACCATCGCGGATGTCGATACCGGTAGGGCACACCTGTACGCACATCGTGCAGTCGATGCAGTCGCCCAGGCCCTGGGCCTTGTAGTCGGTACCCTTTTTACGTGGCCCACGCACTTCGCCACGGCGCGGGTCATAGGACACGATCAAGGTGTCCTTGTCGAACATCACGCTCTGGAAGCGCGCATAGGGGCACATGTAGATGCACACCTGCTCGCGCAGCCAGCCGGCGTTGCCGTAGGTGGCGAGGGTGAAGAAACCCACCCAGAAATACGACCAGCCATCGGCCTGGCCAGTGAAGAAATCGAATACCAGTTCGCGGATCGGCGAGAAGTAGCCGACAAAGGTAATGCCGGTGGCAAAGCCAATCAGCAGCCACAGGCTGTGCTTGCTGAACTTGCGCAGAAACTTGTTGGCGCTCATCGGCGCCTTGTCGAGCTTGATGCGCTGGTTGCGGTCGCCTTCGGTGACCTTTTCACACCACATGAAGATCCACGTCCACACGCTTTGCGGGCAGGTATAGCCGCACCACACGCGCCCGGCGTACACGGTGATAAAGAACAGGCCAAATGCCGCGACAATGAGAATGCCCGACAGCAGGATGAAATCCTGGGGCCAGAACGTCGCACCAAAAATAAAGAACTTACGCTCCGGCAGGTTCCACCACACCGCCTGATGACCGCCCCAGTTCAGCCACACGGTGCCGAAGTACAACAGGAACAGAGCGGCACCGCCGACCATGCGCAAGTTGCGGAACAAGCCAGTGAAGGCGCGGGTGTAGATCTTCTCTCTTGAAGCGTAGAGGTCGACGGTTTTGGCAGGCGGGGTAACGTCATGTACCGGTATCTGGTCGCTCATCATTGCATCCCACGGCGGTGGAGATTTGCCTCGGCCAGTACGTGCCAACCGGGGTCAAATTAAGGGTGTTGCAGTGGCCTAATGATACGCCCCCGAGGGTGTGCAAAGGGTGCGACCTTTGGTCGCGTTGGGGGAAATCAATTGATGGTGTACGTGATCTGGATCAATTGACTTGGCAAGTATGGACGGTTTTTGCCAGTAAGCCGGTCATTCGTCCCATGGATTGAGCAGTGGCACGCCACTCGATTTGAAGTCGCTGACGTTGCGCGTGACTACGGTGAGTCCGTGAACCAGCGCGGTTGCGGCAATCAATGCATCGCTTTCGTTGGCCCGGTCGGGTACATGCAAGTGCGCGCAACGCAACGCGACTGCTGCATCGACGGGCAGGATTCTGGCATCGAAGGCGGGCATTACATGACGCTTGAGCCAGGTTCTCAACACCTTCCCCTGAACCGGGTCTCGCCGTTCAATTCGCAGGACTCCGGTTTCCAGTTCCTTCAGCGTGATCGCCGAAATAAACATGCGCGGCGCTACTACGCTTTTTGCCCAAGCCACGACATTTGCATCAGCCTGAGGTTTACGCAGTTCAGAGATCACATTTGTGTCGAGTAGATACATCAAGAAAAGTCCACGGGTCGATGAATGATCACGGCACGTTCGGTTTCGAAGTCGATATCGGCCGCTTCCGGCATCACCAACAGGTCGAAAATGTCGGCGCTCAGACCTGTAAGCTTCTGGTACTCCTCAATGCTTAGCAGTACATGGGCAGGCTTGCCGCGATCAGTGATAAAAACCGGCCCTTTGCGGGCGGCTTTTTTGGCACCACTTGTGTCTTGATTGAATTCGCGGCTGGAAATGGTCGTGATGGTCATGGGGTAGGCCCCCTTCGCTGGACTGAATGTAGTTACGTTACTACTTGGCGAGTGCGCACAGCAAGGTTGAGGTTACGAACGGTAGAGTTGGCTTTGCAAGGTTCGGCGCCAGAACAAAAAAGCCCCGCCAGCATTCGCTGCGCGGGGCTCCATTGTTTCAGAGGTCTTACTGCGCCTCAGCCTTCTTATCCCCATGAGACAAGCTATATACATACGCCGCAAGCAGGTGCACCTTGTCATTCCCTTGCAACTGCTCCTGCGCCGGCATCTGGCCCTGGCGGCCATAACGGATGGTCTGCTGCAGTTGCGCGAAGCTTGAGCCGTAGATGAACGCACCTGGATGCGTCAGGTCGGGCGCGCCCATGGCTGGGGTGCCTTTACCGGCCGGGCCGTGGCAGGCCACGCAGTTGGCGGCGAAGAGTTTCTCACCGTTGGCCACGTCGGCCTTGGCGCCTTCCGGCAGTTTGCGGCCGTCGAGGTTGGTCACCACAAAGGCTGCTACGTCGGCCACGCCCTGCTCGCCGATGACTTCGGCCCAGCCTGGCATCACCGCGTGGCGGCCCTTCATGATGGTTTCCTTGATGGTGTTGGGTTCGCCACCCCAGCGCCAGTCGGCGTCGGTCAGGTTGGGGAAGCCGTAGGCGCCCTTGGCGTCGGAGCCGTGGCACACCGAGCAGTTGGAGGCAAACAGGCGGCCGCCCATCTTCAAGGCTTGCGGGTCCTTGGCGACTTCTTCAATCGGCATCGACGCGAACTTGGCGAAGATCGGCCCGAACTTGGCCTCCGATCTGGCCATTTCCTTTTCCCATTCGTGTACGCCGGTCCAGCCGGTCTGGCCGTTGGCGAACGGGGTTTGCTTGTCGTTGTCGAGGTAGTTGTAGCCCGGCAGCAGGCCCTTCCAATTGCCCAGGCCTGGGTAGAGCACCAGGTAACCAAGGGCGAAGACGATAGTGCCGACAAACAGCATGAACCACCACTTGGGCAGCGGGTTGTCGTACTCCTCGATGCCGTCGAACGAGTGGCCGACGGTCTCGTCCGTCTGCTCGGTGCGCTGGCCCTTGCGGGTCGACAGCAGCAGCCAGGTCAGGGCGAAGATGGTACCCAGACTGAGGACTGTGACGTACAGACTCCAGAACGTAGTCATTCTTTGTTACTCCTAGAAGCTTGCTCGACGTGCTTGATGGCTTCGGGGTCATCTGCGAAGGGCAGCATGGTCGCGTCGTCAAACTCCGACTTGCGCCGTGGGCTGAACACCCACAACGCCAGGCCGATAAAGGCCACCATCACCACAACGGTGCCCAGGCCACGAATCATCCCGATATCCATGTAGGTCACCGTTTGCTTTTGATGATGGTGCCAAGGCCTTGCAGGTAGGCCACCAATGCGTCCATTTCGGTCTTGCCCTTCACGGCGGCGGCCGCACCGGCGATGTCTTCGTCGGTGTAGGGCACGCCCAGGGTGCGCAAGACTTCCATCTTCTTGGCGGTGTCCTTGCCGTCGAGCTTGTTTTCCACGAGGAACGGGTACGCCGGCATTTTCGACTCAGGCACGACGTTGCGCGGGTTGTACAGGTGCGCACGCTGCCAGTCATCGGAGTAACGCCCACCCACGCGGGCCAGGTCCGGGCCGGTGCGCTTGGAACCCCACAGGAACGGGTGGTCCCACACGCTTTCACCGGCGACCGAGTAGTGGCCGTAGCGTTCGGTTTCGGCGCGGAAGGGGCGGATCATCTGCGAGTGGCAGCCCACGCAACCGTTGGCGATGTAGACGTCGCGGCCTTCCAGTTCAAGGGCGGTGCGCGGCTTCATGCCTTCGACCGGCTTGTTGGTCACGTCCTGGAAAAACAGCGGGACGATTTGGGTCAGGCCGCCGATGCTCACGGCGATGACCATGAAGAAGGCCAGCAGGCCGATGTTCTTCTCGACTACTTCATGCTTCATCAGTGAGCTCCCACAACGGCGATCTTGGTGGCGGCTTCGGCTTCAACAGGGTCGCTGGCACGCACGGTGCGCCACACGTTGTAGGCCATCAACAGCATGCCGCTGGCAAAGAACGCACCGCCCAGGGCACGTACGATAAAGCCCGGGTGGCTGGCTTGCAGCGCTTCGACGAAGGAGTAGGTGAGGGTGCCGTCATCGTTGATCGCACGCCACATCAGGCCCTGGGTGATGCCGTTGACCCACATCGAGGCGATGTAGAGCACGGTGCCAATGGTGGCCAGCCAGAAGTGCGCGTTGATCAGCCCGACGCTGTGCATCTGCGCGCGGCCGAACAATTTGGGGATCATGTGGTACAGCGCGCCGATGGAGATCATCGCCACCCAACCCAGCGCCCCGGCGTGCACGTGGCCGATGGTCCAGTCGGTGTAGTGGGACAGCGAGTTGACGGTCTTGATCGCCATCATCGGCCCTTCAAAGGTCGACATGCCGTAGAACGCCAGCGACACCACCAAAAACCGCAGGATCGGGTCGGTGCGCAGCTTATGCCAGGCGCCCGAGAGGGTCATCATGCCGTTGATCATGCCGCCCCAGCTTGGTGCCAGCAGGATGATCGACATCGCCATGCCCAGGGACTGTGCCCAATCCGGCAGGGCGGTGTAGTGCAAGTGGTGAGGGCCGGCCCAGATGTACAGGGTGATCAACGCCCAGAAGTGCACGATGGACAGGCGATACGAGTAGATCGGACGCTCGGCCTGCTTGGGCACGAAGTAGTACATCATCCCCAGAAAGCCGGTGGTGAGGAAGAAGCCTACGGCGTTGTGGCCGTACCACCACTGGATCATCGCGTCCGTCGCACCGGAGTAGGCTGAGTAGGACTTGAACAGGTTCACCGGCAGGGAGGCGTGGTTGACGATGTGCAGCATCGCCGTGACCACGATAAAGGCGCCGTAGAACCAGTTGCCCACGTAGATGTGCTTGGTCTTGCGCTTGACGATGGTGCCGAAGAACACCAGGCCGTAGGTCACCCACACGATGGCAAGCAAAATGGCGATCGGCCATTCCAGCTCGGCGTATTCCTTGGTGGTGGTGTAGCCCAGGGGCAGGCTGATGATGGCGCCGACGATGACCGCCTGCCAGCCCCAGAAGGTGAAGGCGGCAAGGCCATCGGAGATCAGTCGCGTCTGGCAGGTGCGCTGCACGACATAGTAGGAGGTGGCAAACAGTGCACATCCGCCGAAGGCGAAGATCACCAGGTTGGTGTGCAGCGGGCGCAGGCGGCCGAAGGTCGTCCAGGGCAGGTCGAAATTCAATTGCGGCCAAACCAGTTGCGAGGCGATGAACACCCCGAGCCCCATGCCAAGGATCCCCCAGACCACCGTCATGATGGCGAACTGGCGGACTACCTTATAGTTATAAGCAGTCGGACTGATTGCTGTGCTCATTCTAAGGTTCCACGGTTTAGGTTTTTTTATAGGTAAAATCGGTCGCAAGTATGTAGAAAGCGAGGGGCCATTGCAACGCAATGGCTGACCTGGATCAATGCGTTCCACGCCAGATTCTGCGCCCTTTCCATGTTTGGCGTAGGGACAAAATCCAAAATAGAAAGCTGATCGAGTGGACAGGAAATTTCAGGGGCGCAACGGCTACCGTCGCGTAGGCCAGGAATGGTCCACTGTGGGAACAAGCGTAGACCCGAATGGGAGGAGGGGAAAGGCGGGCTTGGAAGGGGTGCGACACTTGGTCGCGCAAATGAAAACAACACCGGATCCCTGTAGGAGCGAGCTTGCTCGCGAAGAACCTGAGGGCACCACGCTTATCCAGCATAAACGCGGCGCTCTGAAGTTTTTCGCGAGCAAGCTCGCTCCTACAGTGAAACGGGTTGCCGCCCCGGGCCGGGGCAGCGGTTACTCGGTCGCGCTGTCTGGCGTTGCACCTTCAGCGTTATGGGACAGGCTGTACACGTAAGCTGCCAGCAGGTGCACCTTGTCATTGCCTTGCAGCACGTCCTGGGCCGGCATTTGGCCCTGGCGGCCATGGCGGATGGTCTGCTGCAACTGCGCCAGGCTGGTGCCGTAGATAAACCCGGCAGGCTCGGTCAGGTTGGGCGCGCCCATGGCTTCCACACCGTGGCCTTGCGGGCCGTGGCAGGCCACGCAGGTGGTGTTGAACGCGGCTTGCCCGGCTGCCAGGTCTGCGCTGTTGTCTGCAGGCAACGGCAGCTTGGCCAGGTCATGGCGCACGTAAGCGGCGACGTTCTTCACCCCGTCTTCGCCCAGCACTTCACCCCAGGCCGGCATCGCCGCGTGGCGACCGTTCAGGATGGTGGTCTTGATAGCCTCAGCCGAGCCGCCCCAGCGCCAGTTGTTGTCGGCCAGGTTCGGAAAGCCATAGGCGCCCTTGGCGTCCGAGCCGTGGCACACCGCACAGTTGGAGGCGAACAGGCGACCGCCCATTTTCAACGCTTGCGGGTCCTTGGCGACTTCTTCCACCGGCATGGCCGCGAACTTGGCGAAGATCGGCCCGAACCTGGCGTCGGCCTTGGCCATTTCCTTGTCCCATTCCTTGGTCTGGGTCCAGCCGTCTTCATAGCCCGGCAGCACGCCTTTCCAGTTGCCCAGGCCCGGGTAGAGGATCAGGTAGCCGACGGCAAACACCAGGGTGCCGGCGAACAACATGAACCACCACTGGGGCAGCGGGTTGTCGTATTCCTCGATACCGTCGAAGGCGTGGCCCATGGTCTGGTCGACGCTGCCCTTGGTCTCGCCCTTGCGGGTGCCGACCAACAGCCAGGTCAGGCCGATGAGGCTGCCCAGGGTCAATACGCAGATCCATGTACTCCAGAACGTAGTCATGGCCGAGTGCTCCTTGTGGCTGGCTCTGCTTGAGCGTCGGGTGGGGAAGGTTCATCGGCAAACGGCAGCAGGCGCGCCTGCTCGAATTCCGCATTGCGGCGGTTGTTGAATACCCACAGCGACAGGCCGATAAAGGCGATGGCAACCACCAGCGTGCCCAGGCCGCGGATGGTGCCTGCATCGAATTCAAATCCCATGGCTCACCTCTTGCTCTTGATGGCAGTGCCGAGCACTTGCAGGTAGGAAACCAGCGCGTCCATCTCGGTCTTGCCCTTGAGGCTGGCGACGGCGCCATTGATGTCGTCGTCGGTGTACGGCACGCCGAGGGTGCGCATCACTTTCAGCTTGGTCTCGGTGTGGCTGCTGTCGACGGCGGCGGTGACCAGCCAGGGGTAGGCCGGCATTTTCGACTCCGGCACCACGTTGCGCGGGTTGTACAAGTGCGCGCGGTGCCAGTCGTCCGAGTAGCGTGCGCCGACGCGGGCCAGGTCCGGGCCGGTACGTTTGGAGCCCCACAGGAACGGGTGGTCCCACACGCTTTCGCCAGCCACCGAATAGTGGCCGTAGCGCTCGGTCTCGGCGCGGAACGGGCGGATCATCTGCGAATGGCACTGTACGCAGCCTTCGCGGATGTAGATGTCGCGGCCTTCCAGTTGCAGCGCGGTGTAGGGCTTCATGCCTTCGACCGGCTTGTTGGTCACGTCCTGGAAGAACAGCGGGACGATCTGGGTCAGGCCACCGATGCTCACGGCGAGCACCATCAGCAGCATCAACAGGCCGACGTTCTTTTCAATCGTTTCGTGTTTCATCATCGACTCCTCAGGCCATCTGCGCGGCAGCGGTGACTTCGGCAGGTTGCGCCGAACGCACGGTGCGCCATGTGTTGTAAGCCATCAGGAACATGCCGCTGAGGAAGATCGCACCGCCCACCAGACGCACGATGAAGCCTGGGTGGCTGGCCACCAGGGTTTCGACGAAGGAGTAGGTGAGGGTGCCGTCTTCGTTGACCGCACGCCACATCAGGCCCTGGGCGATGCCGTTGACCCACATCGAGGCGATGTAGAGCACGGTGCCGATAGTGGCCAGCCAGAAGTGCGCATTGATCAGGCCGAGGCTGTACATCTGCTCGCGACCGAAGATTTTCGGGATCATGTGGTACAGCGCGCCGATGGAGATCATCGCCACCCAGCCCAGCGCGCCGGCGTGTACGTGGCCGATGGTCCAGTCGGTGTAGTGGGAGAGGGCGTTGACGGTCTTGATCGCCATCATCGGGCCTTCGAAGGTCGACATGCCGTAGAACGCCAGGGAGACCACCAGAAAGCGCAGGATCGGGTCGCTGCGCAGCTTATGCCAGGCGCCCGAGAGCGTCATCATGCCGTTGATCATGCCGCCCCAGCTCGGTGCCAGCAGCACCAGTGACATCACCATGCCCAGGGACTGCGCCCAGTCCGGCAGGGCGGTGTAGTGCAAGTGGTGCGGGCCGGCCCAGATGTACAGGGTGATCAGCGCCCAGAAGTGCACGATCGACAAGCGATACGAATACACCGGGCGTTCGGCCTGCTTGGGCACGAAGTAGTACATCATGCCGAGGAAGCCCGCAGTGAGGAAAAAGCCTACTGCGTTATGCCCATACCACCACTGCACCATGGCATCCGTCGCACCGCCGTACAGCGAGTAGGACTTGGTCAGGCTGACCGGGATTTCCAGGTTATTGACGATATGCAAAATGGCCACGGTGATGATGAACGCACCGAAGAACCAGTTGCCCACATAGATGTGCTTGGTCTTGCGTTTCATGATCGTGCCGAAGAACACGATGGCGTAGGCGACCCAGACAATGGTGATCAGGATGTCGATCGGCCATTCCAGCTCGGCGTATTCCTTGGAGCTGGTGTAGCCCAGTGGCAGGCTGATCGCGGCCAGCAGGATCACAAGCTGCCAGCCCCAGAAGCAGAACGCGGCGACTTTCGGCGCGAACAGCTGCGTCTGGCAGGTGCGCTGCACCGAGTAAAAGGAGCTGGCGAACAGCGCACAGCCACCGAACGCGAAGATCACCGCGTTGGTGTGCAAAGGGCGCAGGCGGCCGAAGCTGGTCCAAGGCAAATCGAAGTTGAGCGCAGGCCAAACCAATTGGGCGGCGAGAAAAACCCCGAGCCCCATGCCGACGATGCCCCACACCACCGTCATAATGGCGAATTGGCGGACCACCTTGTAGTTATAGGCGGTACTTAAAGTAGTGTTCATGGTTCCCCATCCACGGTTCAACCCAAGCAAGTGCGACACTTGGGCTGGAGTTATAGGCAGACTAAAAAGCGAGGCAAGCATGGGCAAAGAGCACAAGGCCAGTATTGACGGGGATCAATGGGCGCAGTGTGTACGGGAACATGGCTGGTTGTGGGATGTCGCCACGGGCACGACGTCGGGTGAGCCGGTCACGCTGATCCTGGCCCACGGCGCCGGCGCACCGATGGACTCGGCGTTCATGAACGACATGGCTGCACGCCTTGCCGGGCATGGCGTGAGCGTGTTGCGCTTCGAGTTCCCGTACATGGCCCAGCGCCGCTTGGACGGGGGCAAACGCCCGCCGAATCCGGCGCCGAAACTGCTGGAGGCGTGGCGTGAGGTGTATGCCCAGGTGCGACGTCATGTCGCTGGGAAACTGGCGATTGGCGGCAAGTCGATGGGCGGGCGCATGGCCAGTTTGTTGGCCGATGAATTGGGCGCCGATGGGTTGGTGTGCCTGGGCTATCCGTTCTACGCGGTGGGCAAGCCAGAGAAACCCCGTGTGGAGCATTTGGCTGCGCTGAAGACGCCCACCTTGATAGTGCAGGGCGAGCGCGATGCCTTGGGCAATCGGGCGGCGGTGCAGGGTTATCAGTTGTCACAGAGTATCGAGGTGATGTGGCTGGTGGCGGGGGATCATGACTTGAAGCCGCTGAAGGCTTCTGGGTTCAGCCATGAGCAGCATCTGGAGGCGGCGGCGGTGCAGGTGGCTGAGTTTCTCAGGGCCTGTTAGGGCCCTATCGGGGGCAAGCCCCCTCCCACATTGGAAATACCGTCCAGTGTGGGAGCTGGCTTGCCTGCGATAGCGGTTTATCGGTTAAAACGCTCTACCAGCGAGTACTGAGTATTCGCCGTATGAGTCAGTTCTTCACTCAACTGCGCCGAGTTCATTGCCTGCTCCGAGGTCTGGTCCGCCAACAGCGCAATGGTGCTGATGTTGCGGCTGATCTCCTCGGCCACCGCGCTTTGCTCTTCGGTAGCAGCGGCAATCTGGGTGGTCATGTCGGTGATATTGGCCACCGCCTCACTGATGCCCACCAGGGCCTGGTCCGCTTCCATCACCCGCGCTACACCTTCTTCAGCCTGGCGGTGCCCGGCGTCCATGGTTTGCACGGCCGCGCTGGCGGTTTGCTGCAGCTTGGCGATCAGGGTATGGATCTGCCCGGTCGATTCAGCGGTGCGTTGCGCCAGTTGGCGCACTTCATCGGCGACCACCGCGAAACCACGGCCCATTTCACCGGCACGCGCGGCTTCGATAGCGGCATTGAGTGCCAGCAGGTTGGTCTGGTCGGCGATGCCTTTGATCACATCGACCACGCCGCCGATTTCATCGCTGTCCTTGGCCAGTTGCGTGACGGTCACGCCAGTCTCCCCAACGGCTGCCGAAAGACGCTGAATCGCCTCGCGGGTTTCCCCGGCGATATCGCGGCCGCGCCCGGTCAGGCGGTTGGCTTCCTGCGTGGCATCGGCGGTGCGCTGCACGTGGCTGGCCACTTCCTGGGTGGTCGCCGCCATCTGGTTCACCGCAGTGGCCACCTGTTCGGTTTCCACGCGCTGGCGTTCCAGGCCGCTGGAGCTGTTGTGCGCCAGGGTGTTGGATTGCGCGGCCTGGTCGTTGAGGTGCTCGGCGGTATCTTGCAGGCGGGTAAGACAGGTCTTCAGGCGCGCTTCCTGGCTGAGGATCGACATTTCCAGGCGCGCTTGTGCGCCACGGCTGTCGGTGTACATCTGCGCGATCAACGGGTCGGACGTGGTCTGTTCGGCCAGGCGCAGCAAACGCTTGAGGCCGCGCTGCTGCCAGCTCAGGCCCAGCAGGCCCAACGGCACCGACAGCGCCGCTGCCAGGGCAAAGCCCCATTGGGAGGTGAGGGTGGCGCCGATCATGAAGCTCAGTTGGCTGACCAGGATAAACGGCAGCCAGTCCTGCAACACCGGCAGCCACTTGTCCCGCTGGGGAACGGCCGACTTGCCCTGGTTGATGCGTTGATAGAGCGCTTCGGCCCGGCGGATCTGCTCGGCGGTGGGCTTGATGCGCACCGATTCGTAGCCGATCACCTGGTTACCGTCGAAGACTGGCGTCACATAGGCGTTCACCCAATAGTGGTCACCGGTCTTGCAGCGATTCTTGACAATGCCCATCCATGGCAAGCCTTGTTTGAGCGTGGACCACATATGCGCGAACACGGCCGGCGGCACATCCGGGTGACGCACCAGGTTGTGTGGGGCGCGGATCAGTTCTTCACGGGTGAACCCACTGATTTCGACAAAGGCGTCGTTGCAGTAGGTAATCACACCCTTGGCATCCGTGGTGGAGATCAACCGTTGCTGAGCGGGGAAGGTACGTTCGCGCTGGGTAACGGGTTGGTTATTACGCATGATTGTTCAATCCGCAAGGCTTTCAGGGGGTATCGGCCATGCGGGGCATTTATTTAACTTATTTTTGCAACAATCCTGCGAACGGCGTTGCCCCTGTAGGAGCGAGCTTGCTCGCGAAGCACCCAAGGGCAACGCGTTCATTCAGGATGCCCGCGTCAGCGTTGAAGTGCTTCGCGAGCAAGCTCGCTCCTACAGAAGAAAGGTTTAGCCGGCGAGCATCGGGTAGGTGAACAGGCCGAAGTGCAGCAGATTCAAGCCAAAGTGCGTGGCAATCGCCGCGCCCAAGCCACCAAAGCGATAGGCCAGGCCGTAACCCACGCCAGCAATACTCGCCAGCAGCATCCACTGCCAACCCGCAGCAAAATGCACCAGGCCGAATAACAGTGAGGCCAGCAGCAGCGCGAGGTTCTCGCCATAGGGCAGGTGTTTGAAGCGTCGGCTCAGGCCGCCCTGGATATACCCGCGAAACAGCGCTTCTTCGACCAGCGTCACCAGCAGCAGGTTATTCAACACCCACAGCCACGCCTCGTCCGGCCACTTGGGCGCCCAATTGATCATCCCCATCAGGGCCGCGCCACCCAAGGCGGCGATAGCGGCCAGGGTCAGGGCCACGGCCGTGACGCAGATCGACAGACGCAATGAGCGCCGCGCCACAATCCACGGGCAGGCCAGCAACAGCCAGAAGCCGATCAGGGGTTTGTCCTGGTTCAGGTACATCGAGAAGGGCACTGAGTCCGGAGTGAAACGCTGGGGCGCGATACCGCGGCCGTTATAGAACCCCGGCAACCAGTGCATCGCCAGGCCCAGGGCCAGGACGATAAACAAGCCGTGGCCCAGGTAGCGCGCCCACGGGTTGCGTTGCTGGCGTACGGCATACCCGGCCACCAGCAGCAGTGCGATGGAGACCGCCGCCAGTACGCCCAGTTGGCCGTAGATCAAGGCCACGACATAGCCAATGGAAAGTAGGGTGAGGTACAGCCAGGGCAAAGCAATCATGTGAAATCCTTCGAAAAATCCGGGCGGCATTATAGCGAGTGGCCAGGTTCTAGGGCATGAAAACGCCTCCACGTACAAGGCAAGAGGGAAAGGATTGCAAAATGTATTTACGGCTGGTTATAGTCGTCGCGTCTTTATCCCTTCAAAAAAGATCAGCACATGCCAGCTTCCCAGCGCATAGCGGTAGTCGATTCAGCGGTCAACGCTGTGGTCGTGCCGTGCCGTGGCAAGCAGCCTGCGCAGATCAGTCACTACCCCCCACCTGTCAGTAGCACGCCGGTGTACGCAGTCGTATCACCGCCGGGTGTTGGCATTTCGGGCTGATCAGCGATTCGCTGTTGCCCCGTGCCTGCCTGAAAAAAACCTACTGAAATTCAGTTTCTACTGAGTCGGCTTTTTGGCCTGATAACAGGTGGTAACCATGTCTGTGCTTTCAAAACAATCCGTGGCCGCGGCGGCCTCGACGAGCGTGTTTGTCCTGCTGTGGAGCAGCGGGGCGATCTTCTCCAAGTTGGGCCTGGCCCATGCTTCGCCCTTTGCCTTTCTGCTGATCCGCTTTGCCATCGCCCTGATGGGGTTGGTGGTGTTGGTTCCGATCCTCAAGTTGAAGCTGCCACGTCCCGGCAAACCCCTGCTGTATGCGGCGGCGACGGGCCTGGTGTTGCTGGGTGCCTACCAGATTTTCTATCTGCTGGCCCTGGACCTCAACGTCACCCCTGGGGTGATGGCGACCATCATGGGCGTGCAGCCGATCCTTACCGTGGTACTGATGGAGCGCCAACGCTCCTGGCGCCGCCTGTTTGGCCTGGGGTTGGGGTTGGCGGGCTTGATCATGGTGGTGTACCAGGGCATCGGGCTGGCGGGCATGTCCCTGGCGGGGATGCTGTTCGGGCTGCTGGCGCTGGCGAGCATGACGTTTGGCTCGATCATGCAAAAGCGCATCACCGACAACCCCTTGGGCACGCTGCCACTGCAATACCTGGCCGGGTTGCTGCTATGCGCGGTGTTCGTGCCGTTCCAGCCGTTCCACTTCGAGCACAGTGCAGGCTTTTACCTGCCGGTGCTGTGGATGGGGCTGGTGGTGTCCGTGCTGGCGACGCTGTTGCTGTACCGCCTGATCGCCCGGGGCAACCTGGTGAATGTCACCAGTTTGTTTTATCTAGTGCCAGCGGTGACGGCGGTGATGGACTACCTGATCTTCGGCAATCGCCTGGCCCTGTTGAGCGTGTTGGGAATGGCGTTGATCATCGTCGGGTTGGTCTTCGTGTTCCGTAAGCACTAAAAACCACCCCTGTAGGAGCGAGCTTGCTCGCGAAGAACGTCAACGATAACGAGGGCATCCTGAGTGAACGAGGGGCTCTCGGGTTTTTCGCGAGCAAGAACTAGGCGTCCCCCTCGCTCCTACAGTAATGAGGTGGTCATTTGGTGCGGCGCAGCACCAACCACAACGCCCCGGCGATCAACACCCCGCCATACAGATGAGCCATGGACAATGGCTCATCCAACAGCAACGCCCCCCACAACACGCCGAACGGCGGGATCATAAAGGTCACCGTCATCGACTTGACCGGGCCAATGGATGACAACAGGCGAAAGTACAGGATGTAGGCAAACGCCGTACACACCAGCCCCAATCCCAGTAGCGATGACCACACCTGCCAGCCGCCCCAGCTCGCCGGTGGATGGCTGATGGCGCTGTAGGCAAAGAACGGCAGCAGAAACAACGTCGCCCCCAACATGCTGCCCAAGGCCGAGAGACGGCTGTCCAACCCGCCGCGCTGGTCCAGCCAACGCCGCGCCAGGAAGCCGGCAAAGCCATAGCAGGTGGTTGCCAGCAGGCACGCCAACGCGCCCATCAACAACGGCGCATCAAACGCCACCGGCCCCGCGCGGGTCAGGACAGCCACGCCAAACAGCCCCAGGGCCACCCCCGCGATTTTCGACGGCGTCAGGCGTTCGCTGAAGAACAGCCCGCCAATCAACACACCCATCAACGGTGTGGTGGCGTTGAAAATCGCCGAATAGCCCGCCGGCAGTACCTGCGCCGCCACCGAGTACATCGTCGCGGGAATCCCCGAGTTGATCACCCCCAGCAGCAGGACCGTCTTGAACTTGCCCTGGAAATCCCAGCTCACGCGCAGCATCGTCAGGATCACCAATAAGCCCGCGGCGGCAATCGACACGCGGAAAAACGCGGTGGGCACCGTGCCGATTTCTGGCGCGATCATGCGCATGAACAGGAAACTCGCGCCCCAGATGGCAGCCAGCCCCAGCAGATACAGGGTGTCAACAGGTCTCACGGAAAACTCCTACGCCAATCGGGCGCAGAAGTGTTGCCCAGCGGGCAGGTCGGCACAATGGCTAATTGCAGTCAGTTCGCCCCCGTGCAAAATCATTCTTCTCCTGCCTCGGTTCACTGGCTAAGCTCTGGGCTTCCAGATACCCGTTCGAGGTTTCCCGCATGTCGCAGTCCGCCCTCGCTATCGCCCGGATGATCCTCGACGGTTTCGACGATTACCGTGAGCACTTCCGCCAGATCACCGATGGTGCCCGTGAGCGCTTCGAGAAGGCCCAGTGGCAGCTGGGGCAGGCCGCGTCGGCGGCGCGCATCAACCTCTATGAAGAGAAAGTCGCTGAGGTGACGACCCGCCTGCGCGCCAGTTTTGACGCGGCAACGTTGCAGGACATCGGCCAGTGGCCCTTGGTAAAAAACGCTTATATCGGCTTGATCGACCTGCGCTTTGACGATGAGCTGTCCGAGACCTGGTACAACTCGATCTTCTGCGGTTTGTTCAGCCATGACCTGATCAGCGACGGCTGCATGTTCATCCACACCACCCGGCCAAGCCTGCGCCGGGCGCGGGCGGCGCAAACCCGCATCTACACGCCGGCCGGTAAAATTTCGGACATGCTCGCGCAGGTGTTCTCTGACTACAGCTTCAGCGAGCCCTACGCCGACCTGCCCGCCGACCTGCGCCGCCTCGAAGCCCAGTTGCGGGAAAATCTGCCGGATTGGGTGTGCAAGGACCCAGACCTCAAAGTCGAGTTGTTTTCCTCGGTGCTGTACCGCAACAAAGGCGCCTACCTCGTGGGGCGCATCTACACCCGCGACGAACAATGGCCGCTGGTGATTCCGCTGTTGCACCGCGAAGGGCGTGGCATTCAGATCGATGCGTTGATCACCGACGAAGCCGACGTGTCGATCATCTTCTCGTTCACCCGTTCCTACTTCATGGTCGATGTACCGGTGCCCGCCGAGTTCATCGGCTTTCTCAAGCGCATCCTGCCGGGCAAGCACATTGCCGAGCTGTACACCTCCATCGGTTTCTACAAGCACGGCAAATCCGAGTTCTACCGCGCGCTGATCAACCACCTGGCCACCACTGACGACCAGTTCATCATGGCCCCCGGCGTGCGCGGCATGGTCATGAGCGTGTTCACGCTGCCGGGTTTCAATACGGTGTTCAAGATCATCAAGGACCGCTTTTCGCCGTCAAAAAACGTCAACCGCGCCACGGTGATCGAAAAGTACCGCCTGGTGAAAAGCGTCGACCGGGTAGGGCGCATGGCCGACACCCAGGAGTTCGCCGACTTCCGCTTCCCCTTGAGCAAGTTCGAGCCCGAGTGCCTGGCCGAGTTGCTGGAAGTCGCCGCCGGTACTGTCGAAGTGGAGGGCGACACCGTGCTTATCCGCCACTGCTGGACCGAGCGACGCATGACCCCGCTCAACCTTTACCTCGACAACGCCAACCCCGCCCAGGTGCGCGAAGCATTGGAGGATTACGGCCTGGCGATCAAGCAACTGGCGGCGGCGAATATCTTCCCCGGCGACATGCTGCTCAAGAACTTTGGCGTCACCCGCCACGGCCGCGTGGTGTTCTACGACTACGACGAAATCTGCTTTCTCACTGAAGCCAACTTCCGCCATATCCCCGCGCCGCGCACCCCCGAGGACGAAATGGCCTCCGAGCCCTGGTACTCCATCGGCCCGCTGGACGTGTTCCCCGAAGAGTTCCCGCCGTTCCTGTTTGCCGACGCCGGGCAACGCCGATTGTTCGATGAGCTGCATGGCGAGTTGTACAACGCTGACTACTGGAAGGGCCTGCAGGACGCGATTCGTGCCGGCAAGGTGATCGACGTCTTCCCCTACCGCCGCAAAGACCCCCTGTAACGCATTCTCCCCCTTGTGGGAGCGGGCTTGCTCGCGAATGCGGTGTGTCAGTCACAGATGGATCAACTGAACCACCGCATTCGCGAGCAAGCCCGCTCCCACATTTTGGTTCGGTTTGCACCCGTCGAAGCTCAACCGTCTGCCAGCTCGGCTGCTTTTCTGCCACACTTGCCGGCCGTGCATAAATAGATGACCGTCGAAATAGCTGATGACTGACCAAGCACCCACCCTCGACCAACTGCTCAAAACCCTCGATCACGCCATGCTCGCCGACCGCCACCGCTTGCGGCGCCAGTTGCTTGAGCTGCGCAAGAAGCCCGACGAGGACAAAATGGCGCAGTGGGTGGCGCGCATGCAGGCATCTTGCGCGCAGGTTACGGCGCGGCGCGCCAGCCTGCCGGTGATTCGCTACGACGACAGCCTGCCGATTGCTGCCAAGCGCGATGAGATCAAAGACGCGCTGAACAAGCACCAGGTGCTGATCATCGCCGGTGAGACCGGCTCGGGTAAAACCACGCAGTTGCCGAAAATTTGCCTGGAAATCGGCCGCGGCCAGTTCGGCCTGATCGGCCATACCCAGCCGCGTCGGATCGCCGCGCGCAGTGTCGCCAGCCGCGTCGCTGAAGAGTTGGCCACGCCGCTAGGCGCTCTGGTCGGCTATCAAGTGCGCTTTGAAGACCAGAGCGATGCCAACACCCTGATCAAGCTGATGACCGACGGCATCCTGCTGGCCGAAACCCAGAACGACCGTTACCTGGAACGCTACGACACGATCATCGTCGACGAAGCTCACGAACGCAGCCTGAACATCGACTTCCTGCTCGGCTACCTCAAGACCCTGTTGCCGCGTCGCCCCGACCTGAAAGTCATCATCACCTCGGCCACCATCGACCTGGAGCGCTTTTCCAAGCATTTTGACGATGCGCCGATTGTCGAGGTGTCGGGCCGTACCTTCCCGGTGGACACCTGGTATCGCCCGCTCACCCTGGAACAGGACGAGGAGGGCAACCGCGTCGAGGACGACCTGACTGTCGACCAGGCGATCCTTGCTACCCTCGATGAAATCGCCGCCTATGAACGCAGCGAACGGCGCAGCCCTGGCGACGTGCTGGTGTTTTTGCCCGGCGAGCGCGAGATTCGTGACGCGGCCGACATGCTGCGCAAGGCCCAGCTCAAGCACACCGAGATTTTGCCGTTGTACGCACGGCTGTCGCCGGCCGAGCAGCAGCGCATTTTCCAGTCCCACCCGGGCCGGCGCGTGGTACTGGCGACCAACGTTGCGGAAACCTCGCTGACGGTGCCGGGCATTCGTTATGTGATCGACAGCGGGACTGCACGCATCAGCCGCTACAGCTACCGCGCCAAAGTGCAGCGCCTGCCGATCGAGGCGATTTCCCAGGCCAGCGCCAACCAGCGCAAGGGCCGTTGTGGCCGGGTTGAGCCGGGCATTTGCGTGCGTCTGTACAGCGAAGAGGATTTTATCGGGCGCCCGGAATTTACCGACCCGGAGATCCTGCGTACCAACCTCGCGGCCGTGATCCTGCAGATGCTGCACCTGCGCCTGGGCGAGATTACCGATTTCCCGTTTATCGAACCGCCGGATGGCAAGGCCATCAGCGACGGTTTCAACCTGCTGCAAGAACTCTCGGCGGTAGACCGCAACAGCCAGCTCACGCCGTTGGGCCGCCAGCTCGCCCGCTTGCCGGTGGACCCGCGCATGGGCCGTATGTTGCTGGAAGCGGCCAAGCTCGGCAGTTTGCAGGAAGTGTTGATCGTCGCCAGCGCCATGTCGATCCAGGACCCGCGCGAGCGGCCGCCAGAGCGTCAACAAGCGGCCGACCAGGCCCACGCGCAGTGGAAAGACCCGGATTCGGACTTCGCCGGGTTGGTCAACCTGTGGCGCGGTTTCGAGGAGCAGCGCCAGGAACTGACCGCCAGCCCGTTGCGCAACTGGTGCCGCAAGAACTTCCTCAACTACTTGCGCCTGCGCGAGTGGCGCGACTCCCATCGCCAATTGAGCCTGATCTGCCGCGACATGCAGCTGAGCCTCAACAAAGAGCCCGCCGATTATCCGAAGCTGCATAAAGCCGTGTTGTCCGGCCTGCTTAGCCAGATCGGCCAGAAGACCGAAGACGGCGATTACCTCGGAGCGCGCCAGCGTCGCTTCTGGATTCACCCGTCTTCGGGCATCGGCAAGAAGCGCCCGCAATGGCTGATGACCGCCGAACTGGTGGAAACCACCAAGCTCTATGCACGCATGGTGGCGAAAATCGACGCGGATTGGATCGAACCGCTGGCCGGGCACCTGATCAAGAAAAACCACTTCGAACCCCATTGGGAGAAGAAGCGCGGCCAGGTGGTGGCCTTTGAGCAGATCACCCTGTTCGGGCTGATCGTGGTCGGGCGCCGGCCGGTGCATTACGGGCCGATTGACCCGGTGGTGTCTCGCGAGTTGTTTATTCGTGAGGGCCTGGTGCGCGGCGAAATTCAGTCCCGGGCCAAATGCCTGACGGCCAACCAGAAACTGCTGGAGCAACTCGACGAACTGGAAGCCAAGGCTCGCCGTCGCGACATCCTGGCCGACGAAGAAACCCTGTACGCCTTCTACGATGCGCGCCTGCCCGCAGAGATTCACCAGACCGCCACCTTTGACAGTTGGTACAAGGTCAACAGCCAGAAAGACCCGCAACTGCTGATCATGCGCGAAGAAGACGTACTGGCCCGCGAGGCCAGCGAAGTCACCGCCGCGCATTACCCGGACACCTTGCACTTGGGCGACCTGGCCCTGGCCCTGAGTTACCACTTCGAACCCAACCACCCCCGTGACGGCGTGACCCTGCGGGTGCCGGCGCCGTTGTTGCCGGCGTTGCCAGCCGAGCGCCTGGAGTGGCTGGTGCCGGGGTTGATCGAAGCCAAGTGCATCGCCCTGGTGCGCAACTTGCCCAAGGCGCTGCGCAAAAACTTTGTGCCGGTGCCGGACTTCGTCAAGGCCGCGCTGCAACGCATCGAGTTCGGCCAGGGTTCGCTGCCCCAGGCGCTGGGGCGTGAATTGCTGCGCATGACCGGCGCGCGGGTCAGCGATGAGGCGTGGGCCGAGGCGGCGCAGCAGGTGGAAAACCACCTGAAGATGAACCTGGAAGTGGTCGACGGCCAGGGCAAGTTCCTCGGCGAAGGCCGCGACCTGGCCGAGCTGACCGCACGGTTCGCCGAAGCCAGCCAGGCCGCCTTGGCCGTGCCGCAAACCGCGAAAAGCCAGCAGCCGGTAGAGGCCAAGGTGTTTGCGGCGGTGGCGGAAAAAACCCAGCAGAACATCGCCGGCCTGTCGATGACGGTGTACCCGGCCCTGGTGGAAGAGAACGGCACGGTCAAGGAGGGGCGTTTCTCTACCGCTGCCGAAGCCGAGTTCCAGCACCGTCGCGCCTTGCAGCGCCTGCTGATGCAGCAATTGGCGGAACCGGCGAAATTCCTGCGCGGCAAATTGCCGGGCTTGACCGAGTTGGGCTTGATGTACCGTGAACTGGGGCGTATCGACGCGCTGGTGGAAGACATCCTGCTGGCCAGCCTCGATACCTGTGTACTTGAAGGTGAAGACAGCCTGCCACGCGATGGCGCGGGTTTGGCGGCCTTGGCTGAGCGCAAGCGCGGCAGTTGGACTGAGCACGCCGAACGCCTGGCACGCCTGACCCTGGAGGTGCTGAAACTCTGGCACGGCCTGCAAAAACGCTTCAAGGGCAAGATCGACCTGGCCCAGGCCGTGGCCTTGAACGATATCAAGCAGCAACTGAGCAACCTGGTGTACCCAGGCTTTGTGCGGGAAACCCCGGCCCAGTGGTTCAAGGAACTGCCGCGTTTTCTCAAGGCCATTGAGCTGCGCCTGGAAAAACTGCCGAGCCAGGTGCAAAAGGACCGGGTGTGGAGCAGCGAATTGGGCGGTTTGTGGGCGCAGTACCAGAACCGCCTGAACAAACATACCCAGGAAGGCAAGCGCGACCCGCAACTGGAGCTTTACCGCTGGTGGCTGGAGGAATACCGCGTGTCGCTGTTTGCCCAGCAGTTGGGCACCAAGGTACCGATTTCCGATAAGCGCCTGAGCAAGCAATGGAGCCAGGTGGAGCCCTGAAGCCCTGTAGGAGCGAGCTTGCTCGCGAAAAACCTCAACGATAACGCGTGTTTCCTGAATAAACGCGGCGCCTGTGAGTTTTTCGCGAGCAAGCTCGCTCCTACAGGCATCAGGGCAAGCCCCCATCCCACAATGGGATGTTTGTCTGGCCTATAGCGCCAAATCCCCAGGGTTGTGGCAAACTTCGCGGTTACAAGAGTGAATAAAAGCATTGCCAGTTTGATGCCCGCTGGATGACATCAAACCACTTTAAGTTTGGTACGACGGTACCAATATCTTCTGCCTGACAGATTTAGAGGAACGACCGTGCATAACGTCGTCATCAGCGGCACTGGCCTGTACACCCCGGCCAACAGCATTTCCAACGAAGAGCTGGTGCAGTCTTTCAATGCCTACGTACAACAGTTCAATGCCGACAACGCCGCCGCTATCGAATGTGGCGATGTGCAGGCGCTGACTGAGTCGAGCGCGGCATTCATCGAAAAAGCATCCGGCATCAAGAGCCGTTTTGTGATGGACAAGGACGGCATCCTCGATCCGCAGCGCATGGCCCCACGCCTGCCCGAGCGCAGCAACGATGAATGGTCGGTGCTTTGCCAGATGGCCATCGGTGCCGCCGAACAAGCCTTGCAGCGCGCTGGCAAGACCGCCGCAGACATCGACGGCGTGATCGTCGCCTGCTCCAACCTGCAACGCGCCTACCCGGCGATCGCCATTGAAGTCCAGGAAGCCTTGGGTATCCAGGGCTTCGGTTTCGACATGAACGTGGCGTGCTCCTCGGCCACCTTCGGCATCCAGAACGCGGCCAACAGCATCCAGTTGGGCCAGGCCCGGGCGATCCTGATGGTCAACCCGGAAGTCTGCACCGGCCACCTGAACTTTCGTGACCGTGACAGCCACTTCATCTTCGGTGACGCCGCCACGGCGGTGATCCTGGAGCGTGCTGACCTGGCGACGTCCGAACATCAGTTCGATGTGGTGAGCACCAAGCTGCTGACCAAGTTCTCCAACAACATTCGCAACAACTTCGGTTTTCTCAACCGCACGGCGGAAGAGGGTATCGGCGCCCCCGACAAGCTGTTCGTGCAGGAAGGCCGCAAGGTATTCCGTGATGTCTGCCCGATGGTGGCCGAATTGATTGGCGAGCACTTGGCAGAAAACCAGCTGAGTGTCACCGATGTGAAGCGCTTCTGGCTGCACCAGGCCAACCTGAGCATGAACCACCTGATCGTGAAGAAACTGCTGGGGCGCGACGCGTCGGTGGAAGAAGCGCCAGTGATCCTCGATACTTACGCCAATACCAGCTCGGCCGGCTCGGTGATTGCGTTCCACACTTATCAAGATGACCTGCCCAAGGGCGCGGTTGCCGTCCTCAGCTCCTTTGGCGCCGGGTATTCGATTGGCAGTGTGATCCTGCGCAAACGCTGAGTGTGTGGCCGGACGCGGTCAACTGTGGGAGCTGGCTTGCCTGCGAAGGCATCGGCTCGGTGTGCCTGATTCACCGAGTTGTCTGGATCGCAGGCAAGCCAGTTCCCGCATTGACCGTATTTCCACGGCAAGATTGAGGTAAACGATGGCAGCAGCGGACGACACGCACCTGCTTCAACGCCTGCTCAAGGGTGAGCAGCGGGCTTATAAGGATTTGGTCAACACCTACCAGAGTGCAATGCGGGCAGTGGCCTATGCCATCGTCGGCCAGCGCCATGCCGATGAGGTGGTGCAAGATGCCTGGCTCTCGGTGGTGCGCAACCTGGCCAAGTTCGAAGGGCGATCAAGCCTCAAGACGTGGTTATTGACCATAACTGCCAACTCCGCAAAGAGTCGTTACAAAAAAAATCGTCGGGAAGTGCTGCTCGATGATTTGCCCTCACCCCACGGCACTATCGGTGATGACCGCTTCAGCCCGGATGATGGCCATTGGGCTGTCGCCCCGTATGCCTGGCATCAGGACACCCCGGAAGCGCTGCTGACCGAAGATGAATTGCGCAAATGCCTGGAGCATACGATTCTGAGTTTGTCCGAATTGCAAAGCAGCGTGTTGGTGTTGCGTGAACGCCAGGGCCTGGAGCTGGAAGAGATCTGTAATCTTCTGACCCTTTCACTCTCCAACGTCCGTGTGCTGTTGCATCGAGCACGGCTTAAAGTCTTCGCCACGGTGGAGCATTTTGAGGAAACGGGCGAATGTTGACCTGTAAAGAGCAAGTAGCGCGTTCCAGTGACTATCTCGATGGGCAATTGACCTTTCGCGAGCGTCTGATGGTGCGTCATCACTTGATGTTTTGCCCGAACTGCCGGCGCTTTATCCGTCAGATGCGCCTGATGCAGGCGACGCTCAAGCGTATGCCGCAGGAGCCGGTGGAGGGTGTGGATGCGTTGGCCGACCAACTGGTGGCCGAACGACGTAAGGATATGTAGGAGCGAGGGGGACGCCTAGTTCTTGCTCGCGAAAAACGTCAACGATAACGCGGGTATCCTGGAGAACCGCGTTGCCTGTGGGTTCTTCGCGAGCAAGCTCGCTCCTACACGTTAGGCATCAGAACTTGGCTTCAGCGTCCAGCTGCAAGGTGTTGGTGTCGGCATCCCGCTGGGTCCGGCTGGCGAAGTCAGCCTTGGTCAGGAAGTAGGTGGCGCCGATGGCGAAGTTCTTGTCGATGTCGTAGCTGACTTTCATCTTGTGACCGCGCGAACCGGTGGTGCCGTTGGCGAAGTCCGAATCGGTGAAGGCGCCTACGACGGCATTACGTTGAACGTCGCGGTAGTTGTAGTCCAGGTTCAAACCGAACACCTTGGACTTGGCACCCAGCAACCAGGCGGTGTCCTGGTCGGTCACCGCATCGTTGTTTTTCACGTACTGACCGTAGAACGACAGCGGCACGGCCAGGCCGCCGATGTCTGCTTGTGCAAAGCCTTCGTACAAACGGAATTCGTTGTTGGCCGAGTTGCCGTTGACCGCCAATGCGCAAGGCGTGGTGGTGGTTGTGCAACGGCTGTCTTCGTCATTCTTGTAGGCGTAGATGCTGCCGCCCAAGGTCATTTTCAGGTTGTCGGTGACCGAGAAACGCGTACCCAACTGGCCGGACGTCAGGCGCAGGTCATGGCGAAATTGCACGCCGTCACCGTCCACGTTGTCCTTGAGGTTGTAGTTACCCAGGCTGCCGAACAGTTCTGCGCTGCTCCCCAGCGGGTATTTGTAGGTGACGGCCAGGCCTTCAGGGTTGATGTCGCTATCCCAGATCACGTCGCCCATGTTCACCCACGGTTGCAGCATCTTGCCGCCGATCACGTGCAGGTTCTTGATCTGGTCCGGGTGGTAGTCGATGTAGCCGAGGTCCAGCCAGATCGATTTCTTATCGAAGTAACCATCCTGGTCCTGGTTAGTGGAACGTGCATCGTCGCCGCCGCCGGTGGCGATACGGATACCGGTGTCCACTTGCGGGTTGATTTCGGTGTAGGCACCCAGGCGCGCACGGATACGTTGACGGTCCTTGTCACGCCCACCGTTGTTGGGCTCGCCGTCGATCTTGATGGTTTCCTGACGGAAGCGCACATCACCCTTGAACTGGGTCTTGGCTGCCCAAGCCAATTTCTGGTCGAAGCTGCTCAGCTCGTTGGTTTTTTTCGCAGTGGCCGCGATCTGCTCGTTGGTCTCTTGTTGAGCCTGGCGGGCGATCTGCTGTTCTTTCTGATCCCTGGCCAGCTCCATTTGCAGTTCGGTGTACTGCGCCGCGGTGATCTGGCCGTTGGCCTTGAGCATGTCGAGCAATTTAGCGTCGACTGCAGCGCTGGCCGGAACGCTCAGTGCCAGCAACAGGCCGCCGCACAGGACCGCCGCAGTTTTAGTGGAAGCAAGACGCATATCAATCTCCGAAAGTGAGGAGGGAGGGCAACACCCTCCAGGACACAACCGACCCATGACGGACGGAAAAATGTCGCCCGGTAGACCCGGACGCTCTAAAAACTGGCGTCAGTATCGCGACCGTTTATGACGGAGTAGTGGCTAAGTGATTTCATCTAGATGACAAATCGTTACGCTACGGAACTAAGGGTTTTGAGGTCTGTCCGCGTGTTTTGAGGATGTGCGCGCGGCTGTGATCAGCGATACTCGCCAGGTTTTCATGCCAAGAAACAATGAGGATGCCGATGCCGTTGCAACGCCTGGACAGCCTGTCCGATATCGCTGCGCACACGTGGGATGCCCTGATGCCACAGGCCCAGCCGTTTATGCAGCATGGGTTTCTGAGCGCGCTGGAAGACAGCGCCAGCGTCGGCCCGCATTCGGGCTGGCAGACGGAGCATTTGCTGCACTGGGAAGGCGACCGGTTGATGGCGGCATTGCCGGGTTATCGAAAATGGCATTCTTATGGCGAGTACGTGTTCGATCACGGCTGGGCCGACGCCTGCGAGCGCGCTGGCATCGACTACTACCCCAAGTTGCTGACGGCCGTGCCGTTCAGCCCGGTCGGTGGGCCGCGCGTGTTGGCTGCCAGTGCCGCAGACGCTTTCGAATTGCTCAATAGCCTGCCGGGGTATCTGGAGATCGAAGGCCTGTCGAGCGCCCATATCAACTTTACCGATGCCCTCGCCGATGAAGCCATGGCCCAACACCCCGGCTGGTTGCAACGCCTGGGTTGTCAGTTTCATTGGCAGAACCGAGGCTACCGCGACTTCCAGGATTTCCTCGACGCCCTGAGTTCACGCAAGCGTAAACAGATGCGCAAAGAGCGCGAACAAGTGGCGGGGCAGGGTATCGAGTTCGAGTGGTTGCAAGGCCACGAGCTGAGCGAAGCCCAATGGGATTTTGTCTACGCCTGCTACGCCAACACCTACGCGGTGCGCCGGCAATCGCCCTACCTGACCCGCGCGTTTTTCAGCCTGCTGGCTGAGCGCATGCCCGCAGCTATCCGCGTAGTCTTGGCCAAACAAGGCACGCGCCCGGTGGCCATGGCCTTCAGCCTGCTTGGTGGCGACAGCATCTACGGCCGCTACTGGGGGTGCCTGGCGGAATTCGACCGCCTGCATTTCGAAACCTGCTTCTACCAAGGCATGGACTACGCCATCGCCCACGGCCTGCAACGCTTCGATGCCGGTGCCCAGGGGGAGCACAAATTGATTCGCGGGTTTGAACCGGTGATTACGCGCTCATGGCACTATTTGCGCCACCCGGGCTTGAAGAACGCTGTGGAGGATTTTCTTGAGCGAGAGCGGGTGGGGGTTCTGGCGTATGCCGAAGAGGCGAGGGCGGCTTTGCCTTATCGGCAGGTCTGAACCACCGGTCTGGCAACCGTGCTGACTAACAATAAAATCGCTAATCTGTATGTACAAACGTACATACAGGATGTGCCATGCATTTTGAGTGGGATGAATCTAAGAACAAAGCCAATATTTCTAAGCACGGCATCGACTTTAACGACGTCCCAGATATTTTTCGGCATCCAATGCTGGCCTTGCGCGATGATCGGGCAGATTATGGCGAAGAGCGTTGGATCAGTATTGGCTGGATCAAATTGTTAATGGGTGTGGTCGTATATACCGAGCGGTGTGGTGATGTGATCCGTATCATCTCTGCGCGAAAAGCAACCAAGAAGGAGGCCAAATACTATGACGCAAACATCGAAAACTGATTGGGAGCGCCTGGCCAACATGAATGATAAAGAAATCGACACCAGCGATATTCCTGAGCTGGACGCCGAATTTTTCCGACGCGCCGAGTTACGTGTTCCGGTTAAGCAGGCGGTGACCATTCGACTGGATGCCGATGTTCTGGAGTGGTTCAAAGGTCAAGGCACCGGATATCAGACACGTATTAATCAATTGTTGCGTCAGTACATGCAAGCCCACCAGGGTTGAAGCGCATTCAATAGAGGTCAAGCCGTAAAACACCTTGTAGGAGCGAGCTTGCTCGCGAAGAACGTGCAGGCGACGCGTGTTCACAGCTGTAAGCACTGCGTCATCGTTGGCGTTTTTCGCGAGCAAGCTCGCTCCTACAGGGAGTGGGTCAAGCTGTTTTCTCTGCACCTAACCATCGGTAGGTGATGCCGCCAATCACCGCGCCGAGGATCGGCGCGAGCCAGAACAGCCACAACTGCTGCAGCGCCCAGCCGCCGACAATCAATGCAGGCCCTGTGCTGCGGGCCGGGTTGACCGAGGTGTTGGTCACCGGGATGGAGATCAGGTGGATCAGCGTCAATCCCAGGCCAATGGCGATGGGCGCGAAGCCTGCCGGGGCTCGACGGTCGGTGGCGCCAAGGATGATCAGCACGAACATCGCCGTCATCACCAGCTCACAGACAAAGCCTGCCGCCATGGAATAACCACCGGGTGAATGCTCGCCGTAACCATTGCTTGCCAGCCCGGAGGCCAGTTCGAACCCGGGTTTGCCGCTGGCGATGAAGTACAGCAGTGCGGCAGCGATGGCGCCACCGATCACTTGAGACACGATGTAGGCCGGCAACTCCTTGGCCGGGAACCTGCCGCCGACCACCAGCCCCACCGAGACGGCCGGGTTAAGGTGGCAACCGCTGATATGCCCGATGGCAAACGCCATGGTCAGTACCGTGAGCCCGAAAGCCAGTGACACACCGAGCAGGCCGATGCCTACATTGGGGAACGCTGCGGCCAACACCGCACTCCCGCAGCCACCCAACACCAGCCAAAACGTACCCAGTCCTTCCGTTACGGAACGTTTGAACAGTGACATGAACACTTCCTTAGATTGCTCTATCTGATTAACGGTCTGTGTGGCTTCCCTGCCGCCTTAAATCAGGGCCCTCCTGGGGCCTGATTGCAGTACAGCAGGATTGTGCCGCAAGACCAGTCAGATAGAGAAAGCTGTCAGAATTGTTCGGAATTGAGCGGGGCTTTACCCAACAAAATCAGTCTATACCGACAAATCCCCCGGTTTGATGCTGCCATAACCGCGAATAAAGCCCGCCGTATGCCAGCAACTCGGAATGGCTGCCGCTTTCGGCGATCTGGCCTTTTTCCAGCACCACCAGGCGGTCCATGCGTGCGATGGTCGACAACCGGTGCGCAATCGCAATGACCGTCTTGCCCTGCATCAGGGTTTCCAGGCTCTCCTGGATCGCCGCTTCCACTTCCGAGTCCAGCGCAGAGGTGGCTTCGTCCATGATCAGGATCGGTGCGTCCTTGAGCAGCACGCGGGCGATAGCGATACGCTGACGTTGCCCGCCGGAGAGTTTCACCCCGCGCTCGCCCACATGGGCATCCAGCCCGGTGCGGCCCTCGGAGTCCGACAGCAGCGGGATGAACTCATCGGCGCGGGCCTTGTGCACCGCCGCCCACAGTTCTTCGTCAGTCGCGTCGGGCTTGCCATACAGCAGGTTGTCGCGGATCGAGCGGTGCAGCAACGAGGTGTCTTGGGTGATCATGCCGATCTGTGCGCGCAGGCTTTCCTGGGCGACCTCGGCGATGTCCTGGCCGTCGATGAGGATGCGCCCGCCCTGCAGGTCGTAAAGGCGCAGCAGCAGGTTGACCAGCGTCGATTTGCCTGCGCCGGACGGGCCGATCAAACCGATCTTTTCCCCGGCCTTGATCTCAAGGTTCAGGCCGCCAATGATTCCGCTCTTTTTGCCGTAGTGGAAGTCCACCTGCTCAAAGCGCACCTGGCCGTGGGGCACTGTCAGGCGCGGCGCGTTTTCACGGTCAACCACGGCCAGTGGCTGGGCGATGGTCTTCAGGCCGTCCTGCACGATGCCGATGTTTTCGAAGATGCCGTTGACCACCCACATGATCCAGCCGGACATGTTGACGATGCGGATCACCAGGCCGGTAGCCAGGGCAATCGCACCCACGGAGATCAGCGACTGTGTCCACAGCCACAGGGCCAGGCCAGTGGTGGTGACGATCAGCAGGCCGTTCAAAATACAGATCACGGTGTCCATGCTGGTGAGCACGCGGGCGGCCAGTTGGGTTTTTTCGGTTTGCTCGATGATCGCTTGCTTGGCGTATTCCTGTTCATTCTGCGTATGGGCGAACAGCTTCAAGGTGGTGATGTTGGTATAGCCGTCGACAATTCGGCCCATCAACTTGGAGCGCGCCTCCGAGGAGACCACCGAGCGTTCTTTCACACGAGGTACGAAGTAACGCAGGGCCAGGCTGTAGCAAACGATCCAGGTGATCAGCGGGATCATCAGCCGCCAGTCGGCCTCGGCAAACAACACCAGGGCACTGATGGCGTAGATCGACACGTGCCAGATAGCCTCAGCGGTCGCCACCGCCGAGTCACGCAAGGAGTTGCCGGTTTGCATGATCCGTTGGGCGATGCGCCCGGCAAAATCGTTCTGGAAGAAATTCAGGCTCTGCTTGAGCACGTAGCTGTGGTTCTGCCAGCGGATCAGGCTGGTCATGCCGGGGTTGATGGTCTGATGCACCAGCAAGTCATGCAGGCCGTTGAAGAGCGGGCGCAGCAACAGGGCGACCACGGCCATCCAGATCAGCTCGGCGCTGTGGATCTGGAAGAAGTTCGCCGGCGGCGTGCCCTGGGCCAGGTCGATGATGCGGCTCAGGTAGCTGAACAGCGCGACTTCGATCAGGGCGCCGACCAGTCCCACTACCAAGAGCGCGGCGAAGCACGGCCACACCTGGCGCAGGTAATAGAGATAGAAGGGCAGGACTTTTTCGGGAGGGGCCGCGCTGGGGGCGTCGCGGAAAATATCGATCAGCTGTTCAAAACGACGATAGAGCATTAGGTTTGACGCCCGCCGGGCGGGCTCTCCTTTCAAAGGTGCACGGTGCCGTGCGGGCACCGCGCAAAGCTGCCTGCAGACCTCAGTCGATGCGCTTGGCCGACTTGATGATCACAGGATCGATAGGCACGTTCTGCATGCCTTGCTTGGTGGTGGTCTGGGAGTTGACGATGATGTCGACCACGTCCATGCCCTTGACCACTTTGGCGAACACGGCATAACCGGCATCGCGGCCTGGGTCGAGGAAGGCATTGTCGGCCACGTTGATGAAGAATTGGCTGGTGGCCGAGTTCGGGTCATTGGTGCGAGCCATGGACAAGGTGCCACGCACGTTATGCAGGCCATTGCTGGCTTCGTTCTTGATCGGTGCTTCGGTCGGCTTTTGCGACATTTGCTGGGTGAACCCGCCGCCCTGAACCATGAAGCCCGGGATCACGCGGTGAAAGATCGTGTTGGTGTAGAAGCCCTTGTCGACATAGGCCAGGAAGTTCTTGGTGCTGATCGGCGCCTTGACCGGGTCCAGTTCGATTTCAATCTGGCCGTTGGTGGTGTCGAGCAACACGTGTGGCGCCTTGGCCGGCTCAGCCGCCATCAGGTTGGCAGCGAACAAGGCGGAACCGGCAAAGAAGGCGATTTTTTTCAGCATGGGTCAGTGATCCTGGGTAGTGGTTTCGACGGTCTTTAGAAAATCGAGCAAGGTCGCGTTAAAGACCTCGGGTTGATCCAAGGGCGTGGCATGGCGGGAATCTTCGATGACCACCAGTCGCGCATCGGGCAGCAGTTTTACATAGATTTCTTTCTTCGCCACGGGGGTGTAGTCATGGTCGGCGCTGATGACCAGGGTTGGACAGGCAATTCTCGACAGTTGTTCCTGCACGCCCCAGCCCACAATGGCGTCGAAGCTGGCGAGATAAGCACGTTTGTCGTTGCTTGCCCAGCGCTCGGCCATCTTGCGGCGCAGGTCGGCCTGCTCAGGTTTGGGGAACAGCCGATCGCCCAAGGCCTTGCCGATGGTGCCCAGGCTGAGCACGCGGGCCAGGGTCCAGCGTTTGGCCCACTGCCAATAGTCATCGGCACTGCGCACCTTGACCTCAGGCGCGCTGTTGACGATGCACAGGCTCTTGACCCGCAGGGGTTCATCCACTGCCAGTTGGAAGGCGATCATGCCGCCCATGGATAAACCCACCACGTGGGCCGCTGGCAGGTCGAGGTGTTCGATCAGCGCGATCAGGTCGAAGGTAAACCCTTTGATGCTGTAGCGCTCTCGGGGTTTGTCCGAGCGACCATGGCCGCGCACGTCAACCACGATCAGGCGGTAGTGCCGGGCGAGTACCGGTATTTGCAGTTCCCAATCCTGGCTGCTGGAGCCCAGGCCGTGGATCAGGATCAGCGGGTTGCCATGACCATATTCTTCGTAATGCAGGCTGCAGCCTTCATGGTCGAACCAGGCCATGGGTGAACTCCGTTTCAGGCTTGTTGGGGAGCGGCAAAGGGCGCGTCCAGGGGAGCGGTGTCAAAGGTGCGCAGCAATTCCACGAGGATCTGCGTGGCGGGCCCCAAGGGTTTGTCTTTGTTGGAGTACAGGTAAAACGTCGGGTTGCGACTGCCGCCTTTTTCCAGGGGAAGCTGCTTGAGCACGCCTTCTTTGAGTTCGCGCTCGATCATGTGCCGGGGCAGCCAGGCAAAGCCCAGGCCGCTGCCGACGAAGGTGGCCGCGGTCGCGAGGCTGCCAACGGTCCAGCGCTGTTCGGCGCCGAGCCAGCCGACGTCGCGCGGTTGCTGGCGGCCTGAGTCACGGATCACCACCTGCATCTGGCTTTCAAGGTCGTGAAAACTCAGCTCACGGTTGAGGCGATGCAGCGAGTGATCGGGGTGGGCCACGGCGACGAACTCCACATCGCTCATTTCCGTGCCCAGGTAGCCTGGGATGATAAACCCGCAAATGGCCAGGTCCGCCATGCCGTCGAGCAGCAACTCTTCGACCCCGGACAGCACCTCTTCGCGCAGGCGCACCCGGCAGCCACGGCTTTGCGGCATAAAAGCGGTTAACGCGCGAACCAGACGTGCGCTGGGGTAGGCGGCATCCACCACCAGGCGCACTTCGGCTTCCCAGCCCTGTTCCATGTGATGGGCGAGGTCTTCCAGTTGGCTGGCGTTTTTCACCAGTTGGCGAGAGCGGCGCAGCAGCACCTCACCGGCCTCGGTCAGCACCGCCTTGCGCCCGTCGATGCGCAGCAGCGGGACGCCGAGTTGGTCCTGCATGCGCGCCACGGTGTAGCTCACCGAAGATTGCGAACGGTGCAGCGCTTCGGCGGCTTGGGCAAAGCCGCCATGGTCGACCACGGCTTGCAAGGTGCGCCATTGATCGAGGGTAACGCGGGGCGCTTTCAAGATGAGCTCCTCTTGTCCTAAGCTGGCGGTCCTTATTGGAGACTGCCGAATGAGAAAATTGTGTTGTGTGTTGCTGGCGCTGCTGCCGATGAGCGCGTTTGCCTATCCTATCGACGTGACGAAAAAGATCGATGGCGTCAGCATTGATTACACCGCGTCCGATGTGGACGCAGACATCAGTTCGATTCAGCTAAGCAACTACGGCACCCAGGATGCTGTGTGTTCGGTAACCTTCACCAACGGCCCGGAATCGCCACGCCGTCGTACCGTGACCGTGCCTGCTGGCAAAAACACTAACACCACGGTCAAGTTCAACCGCGCCATCATCAAGATGCGTATTGCCCTGGACTGCGCGCCAAAATAAAGCACCAGCGGGGCATGCCCACAGGAATACTCCGCATATAAACAAATTTCTAGATGGGTTGTAGCAGTTTTTTGCGCTTTTTTATCGAATAGGCCCTGGTTAACCTTCTCTCCATCGACTTACAGCAATTACCGATGGAGCCTACGAAGCCATGTCCAATGTTCTGATCATCGAAAGCAGTGCGCGCCAGCAGGATTCCATTTCCCGCCAGCTCACCCAACAGTTCATCAGCCAATGGCAAGTCGCCCATCCGGCAGACCACATCACCGTGCGCGACGTTGCGCTCAATCCGGTCCCCCACCTGGATGCCAACCTGCTGGGCGGCTGGATGAAGCCGGCGGAGCAGCGTAACGACGACGAACAGGTGTCCCTGGACCGCTCCAACGAGTTGACTGACGAACTGCTGGCCGCCGACGTGTTGGTGATGGCCGCGCCGATGTACAACTTCGCCATCCCCAGCACCCTCAAAGCCTGGCTGGATCACGTGTTGCGGGCCGGTGTGACCTTCAAGTACACCGCTACCGGGCCCCAGGGTTTGTTGACCGGCAAGCGCGCTATCGTGCTCACCGCGCGCGGCGGTATCCACACGGGTGCTACCTCGGATCATCAGGAACCGTACCTGCGCCAGGTCATGGCATTTATCGGCATTCATGACGTCACCTTCATTCACGCCGAAGGCGTCAACCTGGGCGGCGACTTCCAGGAGAAGGGCGTCAATCATGCCAAGGCACTGCTGGCCCAGGTGGCCTGAGGCGTTAATCGTCAGATAATCCCGTGCTGCTTATATAGCCCCACGCAAACCCTTCAAGTACGCGTATCGAACCTCCCTTTGCACTTTTTGCTCCTGAGTGCTCCTGCCCGACTGCCGCTTTAGCGAGGTCGGGTTTTTTTTGCGCCGAGTTTCTTCAAGCCCCAAAAAGCTTTAATGTCGCGCCCATTCGAAATGAGGCGCGCATGGGCTATCTACTGGGTGTCACCCTGATTCAGGCATTTTCCTTCAGCTTGATTGGCGAATACCTCGCCGGTCACGTCGACAGCTACTTTGCCGTGCTGGTGCGTGTAGTGCTGGCCGGGCTGATCTTTATTCCGCTGACGCGCTGGCGCTCGGTGGAGCCCGCGTTCATGCGCGGCATGTTGGTGATCGGCGCATTGCAGTTTGGCGTGACCTACGTATGCCTGTACCTGAGCTTTCGCGTGCTGACGGTGCCGGAAGTGCTGCTGTTCACCATCCTCACACCGCTGCATGTGACGCTGATCGAGGACGCGCTTAATCGCCGCTTCAATCCCTGGGCGCTGGTGGCGGCCCTGGTGGCGGTGGGTGGGGCGGCGGTGATTCGTTTCGATCAGATCACCCCGCACTTTTTGATGGGGTTCTTGCTCCTGCAATTGGCCAACTTCACCTACGCCGCCGGGCAAGTCATGTACAAGCACCTGGTGGCGCGTTATCCCAGTGACCAGCCGCACTTTCGGCGTTTCGGTTATTTCTACCTGGGCGCCTTGTTGGTGGTGTTGCCGGCGTTCCTGCTGTTCGGCAAAGCTGACTTCCTGCCGCAAGCGCCACTGCAATGGGGCGTACTGGTGTTCCTCGGGTTGGTCAGCACCGCGCTGGGCATGTACTGGTGGAACAAGGGCGCCTGCCTGGTCAATGGCGGCACCCTGGCGGTGATGAACAACCTGCATGTGCCGGTGGGGTTGCTGCTGAACCTGCTGATCTGGAACCAGCACGAGCCGCTGGGCCGTTTGGCCCTGGGCGGTCTGGTGATTCTGGGGGCGGTGTGGATCAGCCGGCTGGGTGTGCGTCGGGCGGTGCCGTCGCTATTGTGATCACCACCTTGCCTTTGGCGCGGCCTTGTTCGACATAGTCCAGGGCCGCAGCCGTGGATTCGAAAGGAAAGGTACGGTCGATGACCGGCCGGATAATCCCGGACTCAACCAACGCGGTGATTTCATCCAGTTGGGCGCCACTGGCACGCATGAACACAAAGTCATAGCTCACGCCTTGCTTGCGTGCTTTCCTGCGGATACCGCTGCTCAACACACCCATGACCAGGCCTAATACCCATGGCAGGTTCTGGGCACGGGCGAAGGCGGGCGTCGGCGGCCCGGAGATGGAGATGAGTTGACCGCCGGGCTTGAGAATCTTCAGTGACTTGGCCAGCGCATCCGCGCCTAGGCTGTTGAGCACCACATCGTAATCTCGCAGCACGGCCTCGAAGGCTTGCTGTTTATAGTCGATCACCACATCCGCCCCCAACGCCTTGACCCACTCCACATTGGCGGTGCTGGTGGTGGTCGCGACAAAAGCGCCCAAATGCTTGGCCAGTTGGATGGCGATACTGCCCACCCCGCCTGAGCCCGCATGAATGAACACCTTCTGGCCTTTCTTCAGTTTCGCGGTTTCCACCAGCACCTGCCACGCCGTCAGCGCGACCAGGGGCAGGGACGCGGCTTGCTCCATGTTGATGTTGTCGGGTTTGCGCGCCAGTGCGTCTTCGCGCACGGCAATCAACTCGGCGAAGGTGCCGATACGCTGCTGGGGCGGGCGGGCGTAGACTTCGTCCCCCGGCTTGAAGCGTCGTACCGCCGCGCCGACGCTGAGCACCACGCCGGCCAGGTCATTGCCCAGTGTCAACGGCAACGCATAGGGCAGGATCAGTTTGAATTCGCCTTTGGCGATCTTTGCATCCAGCACATTGACGCTGCTGGCCCGCACCTGAACCAGCACGTCGTGCTCACCCACGACAGGCGCGGGGGCCTCGATGAGGCGGCCGGGCTGCTTGCCGTACCGCTCGATGGAAAATGCCTTCATGGTTCAACGCTCGTTGCTTTAATGAGAAGGGCAGGCGCGGAGCACGCCTGCTACCGGTTGATCAGGCGTTGGCCAGATAACGCTCAGCAACCTGGGACTGCTTGATCTGCGTCAGCAGGCCTTGTCGCGCAGCTTGCAACGCATCCCAGCGGGCGCCGTCCTGCAACGGCGGAATGGTCACCGGCTCGCGGCGATCGAAGCCCACCAACGCCGCGTCCACCAGATCGCCCACTTCCATCACGTCCGTGAGGGTGTTGATATCAATGCCCGCACGTTCCCAGATCTCGGTACGTGTGGCGGCGGGCAGCACGGCTTGCACGTACACGCCTTTGGGCGCCAGTTCCAGGCTCATGCCCTGGGACAGGAACAGCACGAACGCCTTGGTCGCGCCGTAGACCGTCATGCCGAATTCCGGGGCCAGGCCCACTACCGAGCCAATGTTGATGATAGCGCCGTTGCCCGCTGCCGCCAGGCGCGGGGCGATGGCACTGGCCAGGCGTACCAGCGCGGTGGTGTTGAGGGCGACCAACTGCGCGACGCTGTCGGTGGATTGTTCGATAAAACCGCCGGACTGCGCGGCGCCGGCATTGTTGACCAGGGTGCCAATGCTGGCGTCATCGCGCAGGCGCGCTTCAACCACTGCCAGGTCCGCGCTCTGGGTCAGGTCGGCCGGGAGGATATCAATGCTGACGGCGTGGTGTTCACGCAGTCGGGCGGCGAGCGCTTCCAGGCGCGTGACGTCACGGGCGACCAGTACGAGGTCGTGGCCGCGTGCGGCAAAGCGTTCGGCGTAGGCGGCGCCAATGCCGGTCGAAGCGCCAGTGATCAGAACGGTGTTGGAAGTGCTCATGGTGTGATGCTCTGTGAGTGCGAGGAGGTTTTATGATGTCGATCATAATCAAAGCTGTCAACGGTTTTGATTATGATCGACATCATAGTAATATGCCTATCTCGCAAGCTGGCAGGACCACTGACATGAAGATCACCAAGGCGCAGTCACAGAACAATCGGGCTCATATCGTCGCGACAGCTTCCGAGTTGTTCCGCGAGCGGGGTTTCGATGGGGTGGGCGTGGCCGAGTTGATGGCCGCGGCCGGGTTTACCCAGGGCGGCTTTTACAAGCACTTCGGTTCCAAGGCGGACCTGATGGCGGAAGCAGCCGCCAACAGCCTGGCGCAGTCACTGGCCGACAGCGCAGAGATGGAGGTGGAGCAGTTTTTCGAGGTTTACCTGTCCAGGCAGCACCGCGATCATCGCGGCGGCGGATGCACCTTGGCGGCGTTGTGTGCCGATGCTGCCCGTCAATCGGACACGCTGAAGGCGACCTTCGCCGAGGGTTTGGAAAATACCCTGCAGGCCTTGGAAGCAAAATACAGCGCGGCTCATGACGGGCCACAGGAAGACGTGCGGGCGAAAATGCTCGACAGCATGGCCCATGCCATCGGCGCAATCATGCTGTCGCGGGCGTGCCCGGACGATTCCGCCCTGGCCGATGAAGTGCTTGAGGTGTGCCGCAAGGAGATTACGGCATCACTGCCGTAATCCCGTTCGCATCACCTTATGCCGTTTCGGCGACGGGCACCGGCATGGCCCCAGCCAACGCCGGCAGCACGCCGGCGCGCAGGTCGTTGCCACTCGGCTGCTGATACAGGCTCAGCCCGAACTCCGGCAACACGGCCAATAGATAATCGAAGATATCGCCCTGAATCCGCTCGTAATCGCCCCACGCCGTGGTGCGGGTAAAGCAGTAGATCTCCAGCGGCACGCCCTGGGCGGTGGTTTGCATCTGGCGCACCATGCAGGTCATGTTCGGCTGGATGTCCGGGTGGCTTTGCAGGTACGCCAGGGCGTAGGCGCGGAAGGTGCCGAGGTTGGTCATGCGTCGACGGTTGGCCGACAGTTGCGCGCTGTGGCCCTGGGCCTCGTTCCAGGCCTTGAGTTCGGCCTGTTTGCGGCTGATATAACCGCTGAGCAGGTGCACCTGGGTCATGCGCACTTCTTCCTCATCGTTCAGGAAGCGTACGCCGCTGGCGTCGATGTACAGGCTGCGCTTGATACGGCGCCCACCGGAGGCCTGCATGCCACGCCAGTTTTTGAACGACTCGGACATCAGGCGCCAGGTGGGGATGGAAACGATGGTCTTGTCGAAGTTCTGCACCTTCACCGTGTGCAGCGTTATATCCACCACATCACCATCGGCGCCGACCTGGGGCATTTCGATCCAGTCACCCACGCGCAGCATGTCGTTGCTGGTCAATTGCACGCTGGCGACGAACGACAGCAGGGTGTCCTTGTACACCAACAGAATTACCGCCGACATCGCACCCAGGCCTGACAGCAGCAACAGCGGCGAGCGGTCGATCAGGGTAGCGACGATGATGATCGCGCCAAACACGAACAGCACCATTTTCGCCAGTTGCACATAGCCCTTGATCGAGCGGGTGCGTGCGTGTTCGGTGCGTGCGTAGATATCCAGCAGCGCGTTGAGCAGGGCGCTAATCGCCAGCACCATGAACAGAATGCTGATCGCCAAGGCCACGTTGCCGATGAACAGGATGGCGGTCTTGCTCAGGTCCGGCACCAGGTACAGGCCGAACTGGACCACCAGCGACGGCGTCATTTGCGCCAGGCGATGGAAGACTTTGTTATGCCGCAGGTCGTTCAGCCAGTGCAGGGCCGGTTGCCGGCCGAGCAATTTGACGGCGTGCAGGATGAGGTAACGGGCAATCCGTCCCACCACCAATGCCACCACCAGCAACACCAGCAAACCGAGGCTGGAATGCAGGACCGGGTGTTCATCGAGGGCGCCCCAAAGGTCTTGGACGTTGAGCCAGAGCTGTTTGATATCCATGAGTGAACCGATTCTTCTTTAAGACAACACGGGGCGATTAGAGCATTTAAGTGCAACAAAGTTGACGCCCTGGACAAAATCGCTGACAAAAAAGCAGCTGATTAGCCCCGTTCGCGTAAAGAAACTCGGTTTGGGCGCCCGAAACCGGTAACCTATGCAGCTGATATTTTGTATTTCTTCGAGGTAGCACCCGTGTTTTCCCAATTCGCCCTGCACGAACGCCTGCTCAAAGCCGTGGCCGAGCTTAAATTTGTCGAGCCTACGCCTGTGCAAGCAGCGGCCATCCCGCTCGCGCTGCAAGGGCGTGACCTGCGGGTGACGGCGCAAACCGGCAGCGGCAAGACCGCCGCTTTCGTCCTGCCGGTGCTCAACCGCCTGATCGGCCCGGCCAAAGTACGCGTCAGCATCAAGACCCTGATCCTGCTGCCGACCCGCGAGCTGGCCCAGCAGACCCTCAAGGAAGTCGAGCGCTTCTCGCAGTTCACCTTCATCAAGTCCGGCATCATTACCGGTGGCGAAGACTTCAAGGTCCAGGCCGCCATGCTGCGCAAGGTGCCGGATATTCTGATCGGCACCCCAGGGCGCATGATCGAGCAGCTCAACGCTGGCAACCTCGACCTCAAGGAAGTCGAAGTACTGGTGCTCGACGAAGCCGACCGCATGCTCGACATGGGCTTTGCCGATGATGTGCAACGTCTGGTCGGCGAGTGCGTCAACCGCCAGCAGACCATGCTGTTCTCCGCCACCACCGGTGGTTCGACCCTGCGCGACATGGTCGCCAAGGTGCTGAACAACCCTGAGCACTTGCAGGTCAACAACGTCAGCGACCTGAACGCCACCACGCGCCAGCAAATCGTTACCGCTGACCATAACGTGCACAAAGAACAGATCCTGAACTGGTTGCTGGCCAACGAGACCTACCAGAAGGCCATCGTGTTCACCAACACCCGTGCCGCCGCCGACCGTATCTACGGGCGCCTGGTTGCGCAGGAATACAAGGCGTTCGTGCTGCACGGCGAGAAAGACCAGAAGGACCGCAAGCTGGCCATCGACCGTCTCAAGGCGGGCGGCGTGAAGATCCTGGTGGCCACCGACGTTGCCGCACGCGGCCTCGACGTGGACGGCCTGGACCTGGTGATCAACTTCGACATGCCACGCAGCGGCGACGAATACGTGCACCGTATTGGCCGTACCGGCCGGGCCGGCAACGATGGCCTGGCCATCTCGCTGATCTGCCACGGCGACTGGAACCTGATGTCGAGCATCGAACGCTACCTGAAGCAGTCGTTCGAGCGCCGCACCATCAAGGAAGTCAAAGGCACGTACACCGGGCCGAAGAAGGTCAAGGCGTCGGGCAAGGCCGTTGGCGTGAAGAAGAAAAAGACCGACGCCAAGGGCGACAAGAAGAAAACCGGCGCCAAGTCGCCGACCAAGCGCAAGATCGCCAACCGGCCGAAGACCGACAACCTGTCGCTCGTCAGCAAGGACGGCATGGCCCCGCTCAAGCGCCGCAAGCCAGAAGCTCCGGCTGCCGAATAAGCAGGCGGGCATAAAAAAACCGGACGATGTCCGGTTTTTTTTCGCCATCAGTTTTTGGTTTTGGCGGCCGCTTCCTTGAGCTCTTTGAGCCGCGCATCGATCAACTGGCACTTGTCGGGAAACTCGGCGCTTTCGGTATCCAGGTCCATTTTCTGCAACTGGTCATTCATCTCCTTGGCCTTGGTCGGGTTCTGCTCTGTGAGCTTGGTCACTTGCTTGGCGAGTTCTTCGCGCTTGGCGGTGGCCTCCTCGGGCGTGCAGGCCCAGGCGGGCAGGGCGCTTAGCAGCGTGGCGGCGAGAGTCAGCTTCATCAAGGTTTTCATGGTCGGACTTCCTTGGCAGTGATGTGCAGTTGAGGTGGCGAACCTCTGGAAAGTTCAGAGAAATGACGCCCGTCCGTTCGGTTGAACGGCCAGTGCCAGGACGTGTCACTCCCTTAGACGGGCTAACTCCATCGGCCTGCAGGAGGAATCAGGATGAAGGCTTACAATTGGGATCTGATCGAACGTCTGCTGCATGAAGTGCAGAACGGCGAGGGCAGCTTTGCCCCGCGCAAATACGCCGAGCAGGAAGCGGCCGAGAAGGCGACGGCCGGCGAGGACACTGGCAAACTGGATGCGCTGAAGAAGACCGCTGCCGATTACGAGGCGCTGCTGTTCAAGCGTGGCTTTATCGAGTCGCGGCCGGAAGAAGAGGGCGGCAATGGCGAGAACTTCATCCTGACGGCGCTGGGTGCGCAATTGCTGGCGCTGATCGACAGCTCGATTCCGGGCAATGATCATCCGCGCCAGGTGTTGGATGAGCAGGCTGACGCGCTTGATCCGGCAACCTTCGCTGAAGTGGCCTCCAAAGCCCAGATCGCCTGATCCTCTTATGCCCCGGCGCCCCCGAGGGTGCCGGGTGAACCTGTCGAATCGGTAATCTGCCGCTAAGGTTGCTGACAGCCGGCGACTTCTAATCTGCTGCCATTCAACTCATGGACTTGAATCGGCATGCACTCCACAACCTCCAGACGCACATTCGTCAAAGGCCTGGCCGCAGGCGGCCTGCTGGGCGGGCTCGGGCTTTGGCGCCCGCCGGTGTGGGCACTGACCAGCCCCGGCCAGCCCACGGTACTCGCCGGCAGCGAATTTGACCTGTTTATTGACCAGACCCCCGTCAACCTGACCGGCCGTGCGCGCACCGCGTTGACCGTCAACGGCAGCCTGCCCGGCCCGCTGTTGCGCTGGCGCGAAGGCGACACCGTGACCCTGCGCGTGAAAAACCGCCTCGGGGAGCCCACCTCGATCCACTGGCACGGCATCCTGCTGCCATCGACCATGGACGGCGTGCCCGGCCTGAGCTTCAAGGGCATCGAGCCGGGCGGCCTTTACGTCTACCAGTTCAAGGTCAAACAGCACGGCACTTACTGGTATCACAGCCATTCCGGGCTTCAGGAACAGCAGGGCGTGTATGGTCCGCTGGTCATCGACCCCAAGGAGCCCGAGCCGTATGCCTACCAGCGCGACTACGTGGTGATGCTGTCGGACTGGACCGACGAAGACCCCGTCGCCCTGATGAAGACCCTCAAGAAGCAGTCCGATTACTACAACCTGCACAAACCCACCCTGGGCGATTTCATCCGGGATGTGGGCGAGCAGGGCTGGTCGGCCACGGTTGCCGACCGGCTGATGTGGGCACAAATGAAGATGAACCCCACCGACCTTGCGGACGTCAGCGGCGAGACCTACACCTACTTGCTCAACGGCCAGCCGCCTGGGCAGAACTGGACCGGGGTGTTCAAACCGGGAGAAAAGATTCGCCTGCGCTTTATCAATGGCTCGGCGATGACCTATTTCGATGTGCGTATTCCCGGGTTGAAGATGACCGTGATCGCCGCGGATGGGCAGCCGGTGAAGCCGGTGAGCGTCGATGAATTCCGTATCGCCGTGGCGGAAACCTACGATGTGCTGGTCGAGCCCGTAGCAGACGCCTACACCCTGTTTGCCCAGTCCATGGACCGCACAGGGTTTGCTCGTGGCACCCTTGCCAGGCAGCAGGGCGCGACCGCGCCGGTACCGTCGCTGGATCCGCGCCCGTGGCTGACCATGGACGATATGGGCATGGGCGGCATGGGCGGCATGGACCACGGCGCGATGGCCGATATGCCAGGCATGGAAGGCATGGATCACAGTGCCATGGGCATGGCGATGCAGAACCACCCCGCCAGCGAGCAGAACAACCCGCTGGTGGACATGCAAGCGATGAACCCGGTGCCCAAGCTGGACGACCCTGGAATCGGCCTGCGCAACAACGGCCGCCGGGTGCTCACCTATGCCGACCTGCGCAGTACCTTCGAAGACCCCGATGGCCGCGCCCCCTCGCGCACGCTTGAATTGCACCTCACCGGGCATATGGAGAAGTTCGCCTGGTCGTTCAATGGCGTGAAGTTTTCCGATGCCGAACCCCTGCAACTGACCTACGGCGAGCGCGTGCGGTTGGTGTTGGTCAACGACACCATGATGGCCCACCCGATTCACCTGCATGGCTTATGGAGCGACCTGGAGGACGAAAACGGCCAGTTCCAGGTGCGCAAACATACGATCGACATGCCACCGGGCTCCCGTCGCAGTTACCGCGTCACCGCCGATGCCCTGGGGCGCTGGGCCTATCACTGCCACCTGCTGTACCACATGGAAATGGGCATGTTCCGTGAGGTGCGCGTGCATGAATAAGGAAGCGAGCATGAACCGTTGTGTTCTACCCGTTTGCATCGCCTTCGCCGCGCTGGGGTTCGCCCCATGGGCGTTGGCGGCCGAGGATGAATTTCAGGGCATGAGCCCGGCGACGCCAGCGCTGACCGAAAGCCGTACGCCGATTCCGGCGCTGACCGACGCAGACCGTGCAGCGGTCTACAACGCGCCGGGAGGGCATCAGGTGCACGACAGCGGCGTGAACTCGATGCTGCTGATCAACCAGTTGGAATGGCAGGGCGGCGACGGCAACGCGCAGAGTTGGGACATCAAGGGTTGGGTCGGCGGTGATATCGACCGGTTGTGGCTACGCAGTGAAGGCGAGCGCATTGCCGGCCGCACTGAAAGCGCCGAAGCCCAAGCGTTATGGGGGCATGCCATCAGTCCGTGGTGGGACCTGGTCGGCGGCGTGCGCCAGGACTTCAAACCCGGTGACAGCCAGACCTGGGCGGCCTTTGGCCTACAAGGCATGGCGCTCTACAACTTCGAGGCCGAAGCCACGTTGTTTGTTGGCGAATCGGGGCATACCGCCGCACGCTTGGAAGGTGACTACGACATCCTGCTCACCAACCGCCTGATCCTGCAGCCCACCGCAGAACTCAATTTCTATGCGCAGAACGATCCGCAACGCGGTATCGGTTCGGGCTTGGCAGAAAGTGAACTGGGCCTGCGCTTGCGCTACGAAATTCGCCGGGAGTTTGCGCCCTACGTTGGGGTCAGCTGGAACCGGGCTTATGGTCAGACCGCGCAATATGCACGGGACGAAGACGAGGACGTTCACCAACTGCGCTGGGTAGTTGGCGTGCGCCTGTGGTTCTGACGGGAGGCTCGCATCAAGACTGCGCGCTTTTCAGGCATTTGAGTGCCTGGAAGTCGCTGCGGACCTTGTCGATTTTCTGGGTGAGTTTCAGGCGCTGCGCTGCAGAGCTTTGGGCCATCACGTCGACGAGCAAGCTGCGCGCGGCGGCTTCGGTCTGGGCATAGGCGGCGCGGTATTGCGGGGTCCACAGGCTTTCACGATCCACCAGCAATTGCTGGATTTTCTGCGGGAAATCGGCACTGTGACGCTGTTGCAGCGCCTCGATAAATTGCGCCTGCCAATGGGCGCGGTTACCGATCCATGCCTGGTTTTGCGCGCCCAACTCGATGGACCAGGCCGTCACGCGGTTTTGCTGGCCGGTGCTCAACGGGCCAATCCAGGCGTCAAGGCGCTTGCTCATGCGTTCGGCGCGATCCTTGATTTGCTGGGCCAGCGGCGGCTTGAGGTATTCGTCCTGGCGTTTGCGCAGGTCCTTGGCCAGGGCATCGCTCATGTCCTTGACCTGCTGATCGTCCAGGCCTTGCAGCAATTGCACGGCTGATGGGGTGATTTCTCGCGCAATCTCGGCAATTGCCTGTTTGGCTTCGACAGTACGGGTTTGCAACGCGGCGTCGGTGACCTGGTTGCTGTCGACCATCTGCTGCAGGCGGTCGAGCCAGTCCAGGTAGCCAGGCAATTGCGTGGTGCAGTGCCAGGCCAGGTGTTCCTTGAGGGTGTCGTTGAACCAGCTCTTCTGCCCGGCATTCATGTCCAGGTAATCGTTGAGGGTCCAGGGAATGATCACGTCGAGGTTACGGTAGGCCAGGCCCACGCGATTACAACCGGCAAGCACCAGGCTCAGGGTCAGCAGTACCATCAGGAGTTTGAGCCGGCGCAACATGGGCAGGTCCTTGCATGGAGGGCGTTAATGCATGTGAACCTGCGCGGGGTGCGACAGTTCAGCCCATCAATAAAACGACCGTGCAGCCTTCAAGGTCAACAGCCCATCACATTGCGAATTGTGTCCAGAGTAGGCCGAGCAGTCACTGCCGCTGAGGCTGGAGCCGCTGTAGATCAGGTCCAGGTCAATGCCTTTCCAGGCCCGGGAAAACTGTACCGACCAATCGCTGAAACTGCTGATGGCGCCGTTCTCTACCGAGACCGGCGTGCCCAGTTGATGGGTGGTGTACTTCATGCTGACGCCGATGCCAAAAGGCTGGGTGCCGCCCAGATCGGCAAACAGGGTGCTGTCCTGGCGGTCGGGGTCGTTGCTGAAAGACACGCCAAAGCGGTTGCCCAGCAGGTTCAGCCCGCCGTAGAACTCCTGGCTGTCGAGGGGGCTGACCTTGGGGTAGCTGTAGTGGATCAAGCCGACTTCGTAGCCCAGGGTCTGGTCGAACGGACGCTTGAAGCCCATGTAGGAGTCGACTTCAAGGTTATTGGCCGACGACAGGCCCATGTTCGGGGAAAACTGGCCGAAATACAGGCCGCTGTCGTGGGTAAGGTCCAGGCCACCGTGGAACGAGTCGCTGCCAGGGGTGGTCGGCTTGACCAGGCCCTGGGCCATGGTACGGCTGGGGGTTGTACCTAACTTCAGGTCGAAGTCACCCAATTCGCGCTGGAAGATATGCGCTTGGGCCAAAGGACTGGCGACCAGAATGCTGACCACGAAAATACAGCGTTTAAGCATGCTTCACTCCATGAAAAGCGAGGAGCAGTAACGGAAAGGTTCAGGCGGATGCCCGTGCTAGACGTGTGCAAGGATACCGGCGAATGCCAGGCGTTGAGGCCCGTTCGTCGATTAGCTGCGTATTGAAGGTGTTAGGAGGGGGTTACAACTCTAGTCCTAGCGCCTTGAAGGCAAGACGCTTAGGGACCAGATGCAGTGCGCGGGTAAGACTATTACTTCTTGCCCAGGCTGATCTGCTTGGACGGGCCGAAAGTCTGGCCGCTCACGCCCTTGGCAATTTGCTGGATTTCGCCGCCGGACTTGAGGAACGCAGCGATCTGGCTGTTGATCGATTCGCTGGTTTCAACGGCGGGAGCTGGCTTTGCTTTGCTGTTGGATGCTTTTACACGCATGGCGGCCACTAACCTGTAGAAAATTAACTTGGCCAGGCATCGTACAGGAAATACTTGACAATTGCTTGGCAAATATCCCTCAGAATTAATACGCAGCGTTGGAAATAGCCGAAGTTCAGCGCCGAAATAACGCGCTAACTTACTGTTTTAGCAAGAAACCACAGCCTGGGTGGCCCGCTGGTGGCCTGCTCAAAGTGAACCGAACGATCAGACGAGTGGGGCGCTGCCATTGGAACGCCATGCCAGCCCGCGATTTTTCAGGCGCGCGCGCGTGCAGGGCCCAACTCGGGTAGAATGCCGCCCACGCAATGAGGGTATTGGAAATGGCTTTAGTCGGGCGCTACAACAGCTTGCAAGTGGTCAAGCACACTAACTTTGGTTTGTACCTCGATGGTGCGCAAGATGGGGAAATCCTCTTGCCTAATCGGTATATCCCTAAAGATATTCCCAGTGAAGATGAAGACTGGCTCAACGTTTTCATTTATCTGGACAGCGATGACAAACTTATCGCCACCACCGAAAAACCCAAAGTTCAAGTCGGTGAATTCGCCAGTTTGAAAGTTGTGGAAGTCAACAGCATTGGCGTGTTCCTTGATTGGGGATTGCCCAAGGATCTGCTGCTGCCGTACTCGGAAGAAAAACGCCAGATGACCGCGGGCGAATATTGCGTGGTGCACGTCTACCTCGACAAGCACACCAAACGCATCACCGCCACCGCTCGCCTTGACCGTTACCTGGACAAGACGCCGGCCAACTACCAGGTGGGCCAGGAAGTCGATCTGCTGGTGGCCGAAGCCACCGACATGGGCTTCAAGGCGATCATCAACAATAAGCACTGGGGCCTGATCCACAAGAACGAAGTGTTCAAGTTCCTGCGCCCGGGCAAGGAAGAGAAGGGGTTCATCAAAGAGATCCGCGCCGATGGCAACATCAGCCTGAGCCTGCAACCGGTGGGCCAGGAAGCGGCCTCCAGCCTGAACTCGAAGATCCTCGCCAAGTTGCGCGACAACAACGGCACCCTGCCGGTCAGCGACAAAAGCGACCCGGCGGTGATCAGCAACTTGTTCGGCGTGAGCAAGGGCAACTTCAAGAAGGCTATTGGCGCGCTCTACAAGCAAGGGCAGATCGTGATTCATGCGGACCGCATTGAACTAAGCTGAGTACAGGCTGCTCTCCTGTAGAAGCGAGCTTGCTCGCGAAAATATTCCAGGCGCAGTGTGGCGTCGGATGTACGTTTTTCGCGAGCAAGCTCGCTTCTACAGGGTTGTGTCATGTCGAAAAGAACGGTTTTTGCCTACCTCGGCACCTTGCTCGCCTTCCTGGTCCTCGACGGCCTCTGGCTCGGCGTGCTCATGGGCTCCACCTATAAATCCCTGCTCGGCGCGCTGATGCTTGATCAGCCACGCCTGTTGCCTGCGGTATTGTTCTATCTCCTGTATGTCCTCGGTTGCGTAGTATTGGTGGTCTTGCCCAGCGCCAGTTGGCAGCGCGCCGCGCGTTTGGGCGCCTTGCTTGGCCTGGTGGCCTACGGCACCTATGACCTGAGCAACTGGGCCACGCTTCAGGGTTGGTCTGCCGGGTTGGCGCTGATGGACATGGCGTGGGGCACCTGCCTAACCGCCATTTGCTGCACCGTTGGCCACTGGTGTGCAAATCGGCTGCGCCGGTAGCGGGCGGTTGATCAGTACTGAACCGGCTAATAACAACCCGGTACCGGCGACGACCAGCGCCGGTTGCAGGCCGCCACTGAGGTGGCTGCTGACCGACGCCAACAGGGGCCCGCTCAATTGGCCGACGGCGAAGCTGGCGGTCAGCAACCCCGTGCTGCGTTGGTAGCCATGGGGCGCGACTTCTCTGAGCCGTGCCATCACCAGTTGCATGCAAGCCAGAAATGGCGCACCGCACAGCAACACGCCCAGCGCCAAGCCCCAGCCATTGCCAAGCAGGCAGGCGAACACCCCGGCCGCTTGCAGCCATAAAGTCGCCATCAACCAGCGACGGGTGGTATTCGGGTGCTTGCGGCGCAGGCTCGCCACCCCTACACCCAGCGCGGCCGCCAAGCCAAAGCAGGGCCAGAACAGATCGGCCTGCCAGGCGCCTTGGAATTGTGCGCTGGCCATCTGCGAAAGAAAGGTCGCCGGGATGATGTAGCCCAGGCCGTACAGGAAATAAATCCAGCACAGGTGCGCGATGCTGCCGTTGCTCCCCGCGCTGGAGACCTGAGTAACCGTGACGGCCGGCTTGGGTAAAAACGGCAGGATCGCCAGCAGCATCACCAGCGCTACCGTCCCGTAGAGCAACCACAGCGTGGCAGAGCTTTGCCCTAATAGGTTGGAAACCAACGCCAGCAGCCCCGTCAGCACAATCCCCAACCCCGGCCCTGCAAACACCAACGCACCCAGGCGCGGGCGGCCAGCGGCAATCGCCAGTGGCTGGCTCAGGCTGGTAATCATCACCAGGGCCCAGGCACTGGCGACCCCGGTGCCAAAGCGCAGCAACAAGTGCGGCCAGAACCCGTTAGCCCAGGAGGACGCCAGGGTCAGCAATACGCACAGCCACAACCCGCCGTAGAGGCGCCCGCGCACATGCTGATGGCTACGGGCAAAGATCGAGTCCACCGCGCCGACGAAATAACCCAGGTAATTGGCAGCAGCGAGCAGGCCGGCGCCGGTCAGGTCGATCTGGCCTTCACTGAGCAAATGCGGCATTTGCGGAGTCAGGGCGAAGCGGCCAATGCCCATGGCCATCATCAGGGCGACGAAGCTGGCGAGTAAACGAATCAGCGGGGACATGTTCAGGTTTCCTGCAAAGAAGCGAATGCCTTGCAGGCTAAGACGGATTGACTTTCTGTAAAATTGAATAATAGTGAGTAACTTGTTCAGTTTTGGAGAAAGTAATGGAGTTCAGTCAATTGCGCATTTTCCAGGCCGTGGCGGAAGAGGGCTCCATCACCCGCGCCGCCGAGCGCCTGCATCGCGTGCCGTCCAACCTGTCGACCCGGCTTAAACAAATGGAAGAGCAATTGGGTGTCGACCTGTTCGTGCGCGAGCGCCAGCGTTTGCAGCTTTCTCCGGCGGGCAAGGTACTGCTGGACTACAGCACTCGCCTGCTGGCGCTGCATGATGAAGCCCACGGCGCCGTACAAGGGGGGCAGCCCGCCGGCGATTTCGTCCTGGGCAGCATGTACAGCACTGCCGCGGTTCATTTGCCCAAGCTGCTGGCGCGCTATCACAAGACCTACCCCATGGTGAACCTGCAGGTGCAGTCGGCGCCCAGTGGGGAGTTGCTGGAAGGGCTGATTACCGGACGCCTGGACGCAGCCTTCGTCGACGGCCCGCTGACCATCGCCACCCTGGATGGCGTACCGCTGTGCGAAGAGCGCCTGGTGCTGATTTGCGAGGCTGATCACCCGCCAGTACGCGGCCCCCAGGATGTGGCGGGCCGTGCGGTGTTCACGTTCCGGCGCAGTTGCGCCTACCGCACGCGCCTGGAAACCTGGTTTTCCCACGAGCGTGTGGCGATGGGGCGAGCCATCGAGATCGAGTCTTACCAAGGCATGCTCGCCTGCGTGATCGCGGGTTCCGGCGTGGCGTTGATGTCTGAGTCCATGCTCGCAAGCCTTCCCGGCAAGGACAGCGTGTCCGTTCATCCGCTGACCGGGCCTTTTGCCACTGCGACCACCTGGCTGATGTGGCGAAAGGGTATGCTCGGCGCTAACCTCAATGCATGGATCGACCTGCAGCAAGACGGCAACCCGCGATGCGTGCAAGACACACGTGCCATTGCTTGAACGATCCGTCGGGATTCGGATCAATTCAGTAATAGTTCGTTGTGGTTTCCTTCAAGCATTACCTAGGACTTAGGGCTACTATCACTGTAGGAAACGGCGACAGAACTCACGCCGGCCAGCACTACCCTCAAAGGGGGCAATCATGAAAGAGAAAATCCGAAACTGGCTCCACGACCTTGGTGTTGCATTGGGCTTGATCGAGCCTCCACTGCAACCGGTGCCGATCCGCACGGATGACGAGCAGCGTCGGCCACGTCGCCGCTAAAAAATGTGGGAGCGGGCTTGCTCGCGAAAGCGGTGTATCAGTCAACGAAAAGGTTGAATGACACACCGCTTTCGCGAGCAAGCCCGCTCCCACAATGATTTTGTACCCGGCGAAAAAAACGGGCGCGACCTCCGACGTCGTGCCCGCTGAAGAAAATATTCCCGTCCTTGTTATAGCTCAAACCATCGCAGCCGCCACTTTCTCGGGTCGACGCGACAGCAAGCTCACCAGTACAAAGCTCACCAGCGCCACCGCCAGGCTGTAGTAGATCGGCGTGTTTGCATCCAACCCATCCTTGAACATGAATACCAGCGCGGTTACAAAGCCCAGGCTCATGGACGTGATTGCGCCCGAGGTTGTCGCGCGCTTCCAGAAGATCGCGCCGATCAAGGGCACCAACATACCGCCCACCAACAGGTTATAGGCCAGGGTCAGGGCGCTGATCACATCGTTCACCACCAAGGCGATACCCAGCACGGCAATGCCAGTCAACAGGGTGAACAGGCGGTTGATACGCAGGCTCGACGACTTGCCGCCGCGCAGGCGGGGCAGCAGGTCTTCGGTCAACACGGTGGAGGCGGCGAGCAGGCCGGCGCTGGCGGTGGACATCATGGCGGCCAGCGCGGCGGCGATGACCAGGCCGCGAATGCCGTCCGGCAGCGAAGCTTTGACGATCGCGGCGAAGGCATTGTTGACGTTGTCCAGATCCGGGATCAGCACATGGGCAGCCATGCCGATCAGCGCACAGGCCAGGCCGTACAGGATGCAATAGAAGCCGGCGAAAGTGCCTGCGTACTGGGCGACCTTTTCGTCACGGGCGGTGAACACCCGTTGCCAGATATCCTGGCCGATCAGGATGCCGAAGAAGTAGATCATGAAGTAGGTGATGATCGTGTCCCAGCCGATCGCGGTGAAGCTGAAGTTCGACGCGGGCAGCTTGGCCACCAGTTCATCCCAGCCGCCGACTCGGTACAGGCAGATCGGCAGCAGGATGAACATCAAGCCGACGGTCTTGATCACGAATTGCACAATGTCGGTGAGGGTCAGCGACCACATGCCACCGATGGTCGAATACACCACCACCACGCCGCCGCCCACCAGTACTGACATCCAGAACGGCAGGTCGAACAGCACTTGCAGCACCGTGCCGATGGCCAGGATCGAGGTCACGCCGATCATCAGCGCGTAGGCCAGCATGATCACCGCGCTGGCCTGGCGGGCCATGGGGTTGTAGCGTTTTTCCAGGACCTGGGTGACGGTGAAGATTTTCAGCTTCAACAGGGGCTTGGCCAGGAACAGGTTCAGGGCAATGATGCCCGCGCCCAGCGCGGCGCACAGCCAGAAACCCGAAATACCATGCACATACCCCAGGCGCACGGTGCCGACGGTGGAGGCACCGCCCAGCACCGTGGCGGCCATGGTGCCCATGTACAGCGATGGGCCGAGGTTGCGGCCGGCGACCAGGTAGTCTTCGTGGGTTTTGGCGCGACGCATGCCGTAGTAGCCGAGCACCAGCATGCCGGCGGCGTAGATGAGTACGACGAATAAATCCAAAGCCATGACGGCGGTTCTCCGATTATATTTTTTATGGGCGATCAGGCGGCAGCTGGCTCGGTAAACACGCGAGCGAAAGTCAGGTACATCGTTGTGGGGACCTGTTAGATCCCCTGGGTTGTTAATGTGAAGACGCTGTATCAGCGATGCGCGACGCCAGGCAGTACGCAGAGCATCTCGTACAGCAAGTTGGCGCCCAGCAGCGAGGTATTGCCGGTGGTGTCATAGGGCGGCGACACTTCTACCAAGTCGCAACCAATCAGATCCAGGCCCTGGCAGCCACGGATGATTTCGATGGCCTGGATGGTGGTCAGCCCGCCGATTTCCGGGGTGCCGGTGCCGGGCGCCCAGGCGGGGTCGATGCCATCGATATCGAAGCTCAGGTACACCGGGCCGCCGCCGACTTTTTCCCGCACTTCGGCCATCAGAGGCGCGAGGGAGTGGTGCCAGCATTCTTCGGCCTGGACCACGCGAAAGCCTTGCTTGCGGCTCCAGTTGAAGTCTTCGGCGGTATACCCCTGGGCACGCAGGCCGATCTGCACCACGCGGTCGCAATCGAGCAAGCCTTCTTCCACGGCGCGGCGGAAGGTGGTGCCGTGGGCAATTTTCTCGCCGAACATATGGTCGTTGACGTCGGCGTGGGCATCGATGTGCACCAGCCCGACCTTGCCATGTTTCTTGTGGATCGCCCGCAGGATCGGCAGGGTGATGGTGTGGTCGCCGCCCAGGGTCAGGGGGATGACGTCGTGCTCGAGGATCTCATCGTAGGCCTCTTCGATGATGCGCACCGCGTCGAGCAGGTTGAAGGTGTTGATCGCCACATCGCCGATATCGGCTACCGACAGTGAGTCGAACGGGGCGGCGCCAGTGGCCATGTTATAGGGCCGGATCATCACCGACTCGGCGCGGATTTCCCGGGGGCCGAAGCGCGTACCGGCGCGCAGCGAGGTGCCGATATCCAGGGGTACGCCGATAAATGCAGCATCCAGGCCCTGGGCCGTTTGCAGGTGGGGAAGACGCATCATGGTGGCGATGCCGGCGAAGCGCGGCATTTCGTTGCCGCCCAGTGGTTGGTGGAGAATCTTGTCCACGGGATTGCCTCATCGTTGTTTTGTTTATTGATGGCCGATTCTGCGAAAAGCCTGGCGTGGGAAGAATCGGCAGAGGCAAATACTTAGTTCAGATTTTTCTAAACTAAAGCCTGAGTTAAACTCCCTGATCCCTGTAGGAGCGAGCTTGCTCGCGAAAAACGTCAACGATGATGCGCAGCCCCAGAATGTGCGCGGCGTCCTCAGGTTTTTCGCGAGCAAGCTCGCTCCTACAGTTAGTTGCAGTTTATGGAGCCCCCATGGCCAACGCCTTGCCCGATTTGAAACTGCTGCGCATCTTCGTCAGCGTCGTGCGCCATCAAGGGTTCGCCAATGCCCAGCACGAACTCAACCTGTCGACGTCGGCCATCAGCACCTACATGAGCCAACTCGAATCTGCCTTGGGCCTGGTGCTGTGCCATCGTGGCCGTGGCGGCTTCAGCCTGACCAGCAAGGGCGAACTGTTTCATCAGGAAACCCTGCGCCTGTTGGGCGAACTCGAAGGTTTCGAGCAATACGCCGCTGCGTTGAAAGGCGAATTGCGCGGCACCCTCAAACTCGGGGTGCTCGACTCCACCGTCAGCGACAAGGCCTTGCCGTTCGCTGAAGTGATTGGCGCCTACAGCCTGGAGCACCCGGCAGTGCATTTGCACCTGTCGGTGATGAGCCCCTACGAATTGCAACTGGGGGTTCAGGACAACCGTCTGGACCTGGCCATCGGCGCGTTTTCCAACCGCATGAGCGGGCTGGTCTACATGCCGCTGTACCGCGAACAGCACTGGTTGTATTGCAGCACCCGGCACCCATTGTTCAACGAGCGGCGCATCCCGGAACAAGTGATCACCCAGCAACGCATGGTCGGGCGAGGTTACTGGAGCCAGGCCGAACTGGCGCGCCACGGCTTCAAGCACAGCGCTGCGACGGTGGAAAGTATGGAAGCGCAACTGATTCTGGTGCTGTCGGGCGCTTACATTGGCTACCTGCCGGAGCACTACGCCCAGGCCTGGGCAGACAAGGGCGACCTGCGTGTACTGCTGCCAGCCACCTTCGGCTACCAGGCACCGTTTTCGATGATCATGCGCCGTGGCCGCAGCCGCGAGCCACTGATCCAGACCTTCCGCGATTTGCTCAAGACCCAGCTCAACCAGGCCTGAACACACCATGTCTCGACCCCACTGCCCGCGCTGCCTGCGCCCGACCACGCACTGCCTCTGTGCGCTGATCCCCCACCTCGACAGCCGCACCCGCGTGTTGCTGTTGCAGCACCCGAGCGAGGTCGGCCATGCGCTCAATACGGCGCGGTTGGCGGCGTTGGGCCTGAACAATGCGCAGTTGGTGGTGGGGGAGGTGTTTGATGACTTGGCGACGCTATTGAACCCGCCTGGCTATCGGGCACGGCTGTTGTTCCCGGCGGATGATGCCGAGCCGCTGCACGCCTATGCACCTGACGATCAGCCACTGCTGTTGGTGGTTCCCGATGGCACTTGGCGCAAGGCACGCAAGCTGTTGCACCTCAACCCTTTGCTGGCGGCATTGCCCCGGGTGACCTTGGTCGAAAGCGGCGTTTCCCGCTATCGCTTGCGCAAAGCGCCGGGGCCTGGCGCCTTGTCGACGGTCGAAGCGATCACGCAAGCCTTGCAGGTATTGGAAGCGCCGACGTCGTTCGAGCCGCTGCTCAAACCCTTTGAAGCGCTGATCGAAGGGCAGATTGCCGCAATGGGCGATGAAGTTTTCCAGCGTAACCATGGCGACCCGACATAAACGCTGCTTATGCCTTTAAGCCATAAGCACCGCACTTTGCGTGATATGGCCCGCCGGCCTTTCCCGGTATGATGTGCGCCCCGCAGTCTGGATTGCGAATACGCCATGACCTTGCAGTACCCAACAATCGCCGATTGCGTCGGCAACACGCCCCTGGTCCGCTTGCAACGCATGGCGGGTGAAACCAGCAATACCCTGTTGCTCAAACTCGAGGGCAACAACCCGGCGGGCTCGGTCAAAGACCGCCCGGCGCTGTCGATGATCGCCCGCGCCGAGTTGCGTGGGCAGATCAAGCCCGGCGACACGCTGATCGAAGCCACCTCCGGTAACACCGGGATCGCCCTGGCCATGGCCGCAGCGATCAAAGGCTACAAGATGGTGCTGATCATGCCCGACAACGGCAGCGCCGAGCGCAAGGCGGCGATGACCGCCTATGGCGCCCAGCTGATCCTGGTGACCCAGGAAGAAGGCATGGAAGGAGCTCGCGATCTTGCCGAGCGCATGGCCGCCGAAGGCCGTGGCGTGGTGCTCGATCAGTTCGCCAACGGCGACAACCCCGAGGCGCACTACACCAGCACCGGCCCGGAGATCTGGCGCCAGACCCAGGGCACCATCACCCACTTCGTCAGCTCCATGGGCACCACCGGTACCATCATGGGCAACTCGCGCTACCTCAAGGAGCAGAACCCGGCGATCCAGATCGTCGGCCTGCAACCGATGGAAGGCGCGGCCATCCCGGGTATTCGTCGTTGGCCCGAAGAGTATTTGCCGAAGATCTACAACGCCACGCGGGTAGACCGCATCATCGACATGGCCCAGCGCGAAGCCGAAGACACTACCCGCCGCCTGGCCCGTGAAGAAGGCATTTTCTGCGGCGTGTCCTCCGGTGGCGCCGTGGCCGGTATGTTGCGCTTGTCCAAAGAAGTGGAAAACGCGGTGATCGTCGCGATCATCTGTGACCGTGGCGACCGTTACCTGTCGACCGGCATTTTCGACGAACCCAACTGATGGCCAAGCACGAGAGAGGCCTGCGCTTCCAACCGACGGGCGGCAGCCGGGCCCCACAGATACCCGTGGGCAAGAAACAGCGCCTGACCATCGAGCGCCTGGCCAATGATGGCCGGGGCATCGTGTTCTTTGAAGGCCGCACCTGGTTTGTGAACGGTGCGTTGGCCGGCGAAGAGGTGGAAGCACGGGTGTTGGGCGCCCATGGCAAAGTGGTCGAGGCGCGTACCGAACGGGTGTTCCAGGCCAGTGAGTTGCGTCGCCCGGCACCCTGCGCCCATGTTGGCCGCTGCGGCGGTTGCAGCGTGCAGCACCTGCCCCATGAAGAACAACTTGCCCTGAAACAGCGCATGCTCGCCGAGCAATTGTCTCGGGTGGCCGGCGTCGAGCCGCAGGAGTGGGCAGCGCCGTTGAGCGGGCCGGAGTTCGGTTATCGGCGCCGCGCCCGCGTGGCCGTACGTTGGGACGCCAAGGCGAAGAAACTCGAAGTGGGTTTTCGCGCCGTGGCCAGCCAGGACATCGTCGCTATCGATGATTGCCCGGTGCTGGTACAGGCCTTGCAACCGATCATGCAGCGTTTGCCAACGATGCTGCGTCGCTTGAGCAAACCGCAGGCGTTGGGGCATGTCGAATTGTTCAGCGGTTCGTCCATCGCCGTGTTGCTGCGGCATATGGCACCGTTGTCCGAGGCTGACCTGCAGATCCTCAAGGAATTCTGCGCCTTCCATGACGCCCAACTGTGGCTGCACGGGGAAGGGCAGCCGGAGCCCGTCGAACCGGGCCAGGCCCTGGGCTTTCGCCTGGATGCCTGGGATCTGGAGCTGGCATACCGCCCGGGTGACTTTGTGCAGGTCAACGCCGGGGTCAACCAGGCGATGGTCGCCCAGGCCCTGCAATGGCTGGCGCCACAAGCCGACGAACGGGTACTGGACCTGTTTTGCGGCCTGGGCAACTTTGCCCTGCCACTGGCTCGCAATGTGCGCGAAGTGGTGGCGGTGGAGGGCGTACAAGCCATGGTGGAGCGTGCGGCGCTCAATGCCGTCAGCAACCATTTGCATAACGCGCAGTTTTTTCAGGCCGATTTGTCCCAGCCTTTGACCGACGCAGAATGGGCCAAACAGGGCTTTTCTGCGGTACTCTTGGACCCACCCCGCGATGGTGCCCTGGAGGTTGTGCGCAAACTTGCAGCCTTGGGGGCCAAGCGCCTGGTGTATGTGTCCTGCAACCCAGCCACGCTGGCGCGGGACACGGTTGAGTTGGTCAAGCAAGGCTACCGGCTAAAGCGTGCCGGGATCCTCGATATGTTTCCGCAGACCGCGCATGTCGAGGCCATGGCGTTATTTGAAGCGGGCTAGGATGCCCGTTTAATCCGACTGGCCTGCGTTCTCCAGGGCCTGAACACTGCCACGGAGCTCGCAGTAAAAGTCGGCGATGATTTTGGCGCATCCAAGGTGCGTCGTAGGGAAGGTAAGCAAGATGGTACAGGTGAGAGCACACCAGCCGATCAACACCGACGGCAGTATCAATCTCGAGGCATGGCTGGATCATGCCGTCAGTGTCGACCCGGCACTGGACCGTGAAGCCTTGAAAGCAGCCTGCGAGTTCGCTCGTGAGTCTGAACAGCAAGACAATGCGGCCAAGAACCTGTGGGCCGAAGGCACTTCAAGTTTTCGCACCGGCCTGGAAATCGCCGAGATCCTCGCCGATCTCAAGCTGGACCAGGATTCGCTGATCGCCGCCGTACTCTATCGCGGCGTGCGCGAAGGGCACATTGCGTTGCCGCTGGTCAGCCAGCGTTTCGGCGCGGTGGTGGCCAAGCTGATCGACGGCGTGCTGCGCATGGCGGCCATCAGCGCCAGCCTCAGCCCGCGCCAGTCGATGGTGCTGGGCACCCAGGGCCAGGTAGAGAACCTGCGCAAAATGCTGGTGGCGATGGTCGACGACGTGCGCGTCGCCCTGATCAAACTGGCCGAACGCACCTGCGCGATCCGGGCGGTAAAGACCGCTGATGACGAAAAGCGCAACCGCGTGGCCCGCGAAGTCTTCGACATCTACGCGCCGCTGGCCCATCGCCTGGGCATCGGCCATATCAAGTGGGAGCTGGAGGATTTGTCCTTCCGCTACCTGGAACCCGACCAATACAAACAGATTGCCACCCTGCTGCATGAGCGGCGACTGGACCGCGAGCGCTTTATCAGCGACGTAATGGGCCAGTTGCGTTCGGAGTTGCAGGCCACCGGCGTGGACGCCGATATCAGCGGCCGCGCCAAGCACATCTATTCCATCTGGCGCAAAATGCAGCGCAAGGGCCTGGCCTTCAGCCAGATCTACGATGTGCGTGCGGTGCGCGTGCTGGTGCCGGAAATGCGCGATTGCTACACCGCGCTGGGTATCGTCCACACGCTGTGGCGGCACATTCCCAAGGAGTTCGACGACTACATCGCCAACCCCAAGGAAAACGGCTACCGCTCGCTGCACACGGCGGTAATCGGCCCTGAAGGCAAGGTGCTGGAAGTGCAGATCCGCACCCACGCCATGCACGAAGAGGCCGAGCTGGGGGTGTGCGCGCACTGGCGCTACAAGGGCACCGACGTCAAGGCCGGGTCCAACCAGTACGAAGAGAAAATTTCCTGGCTGCGCCAAGTGCTGGAATGGCACGAAGAACTCGGCGACATCGGCGGCCTGGCCGAACAGCTGCGGGTGGACATCGAGCCGGACCGGGTCTATATCTTCACCCCTGACGGCCACGCTATCGACTTGCCCAAGGGCGCCACGCCGCTGGACTTTGCCTACCGCGTGCACACCGAAATCGGGCATAACTGCCGCGGCGCCAAGATCAACGGGCGCATCGTGCCGCTCAACTACAGCCTGCAAACCGGTGAACAGGTCGAGATCATCACCAGCAAGCACGGCACGCCGAGCCGCGACTGGCTGAACCCGAACCTGGGCTACATCACCACCTCGCGGGCGCGGGCGAAGATCGTCCACTGGTTCAAACTGCAGGCGCGTGACCAGAACGTCGCCGCCGGCAAGACCTTGCTTGAACGCGAACTGGCGCGCCTGGGCCTGCCTCAGGTGGACTTCGACAAGCTGGCCGAAAAGGCCAACATGAAGATTGCCGAAGACATGTTCGCCGCCCTCGGTGCCGGTGACCTGCGCCTGGCGCAACTGGTCAACCTGGCCCAGCAACTGGTCGAGCCGGAGCGCGGCAACGAACAGCTGGAGCTGATCCCGCGCAAAGCCACGGGCTACAAGCCGGGCAAGCGTGGCGATATCCAGATCCAGGGCGTGGGCAACCTGATGACGCAGATGGCCGGCTGCTGCCAGCCGTTGCCGGGCGACGCGATTGTCGGCTACATCACCCAGGGCCGTGGCGTGAGCATTCACCGCCAGGATTGCGCCTCGGTGCTGCAATTGGGCGGGCGCGAACCGGAGCGGATCATCCAGGTCAGCTGGGGCCCGGTGCCGGTGCTCACGTACCCGGTGGACATCATCATCCGTGCCTACGACCGTTCCGGCCTGCTGCGTGACGTCTCGCAAGTGCTGCTCAACGAGCGGATCAACGTGCTGGCGGTCAACACCCGCTCGAACAAGGAAGACAACACTGCGTTGATGTCGCTGACCATCGAGATTCCGGGTTTGGACGCACTCGGGCGGTTGCTGGGGCGGATTTCCCAGTTGCCGAACATCATCGAAACCCGGCGCAACCGCACACCATGAAAATCTGAATGAACACGCAGTAACCTGTGGGAGCGGGCTTGCTCGCGAATGCGGTTTGTCAGTGCCGGATGTGTCGACTGGCCCACCGCTTTCGCGAGCAAGCCCGCTCCCACATTGGATTTTCAGTGTTTTCACTCCAGCGGAAAGAGATTGATGTATTCACTCGAAGACCTGCTGCACCTGATGAACCGCCTGCGCGACCCGCAGTACGGCTGCCCGTGGGACATCAAGCAAACCTACGCCACCATCGTCCCGCACACGCTGGAAGAAGCCTATGAAGTGGCCGACGCCATCGAGCGCGGCGATTTCGATCACCTGCAAGGCGAGTTGGGCGACCTGCTGTTCCAAGTGGTGTATTACAGCCAACTGGCCCGCGAAGAAGGGCGCTTCGAATTTGCCGGCGTGATCGACAGCATTACCCGTAAGTTGATTCGCCGGCATCCTCACGTGTTCCCAACCGGCGACCTGTACGCGCCGCTGGATATCCCGCAGTTGAGCGAAGAACAGGTCAAGCAGCGCTGGGAGCAGATCAAGGCTGAGGAGCGCGCAGAAAAGTCCGACGCCCCCGAGCAACTCTCCCTGCTCGATGATGTGCCCACCGCCTTACCGTCGTTGTCCCGTGCGGCCAAATTGCAAAAGCGCGCCAGCCAGGTCGGTTTCGACTGGCCGTCCGCGTTGCCGGTGGTGGACAACGTGCGCGAAGAGTTGGACGAAGTGCTCGAAGCCATGGCCGATAACGACTCGGCAGCCATTGCCGATGAAGTCGGCGACCTGCTGTTTGCCGCGGTCAACCTGGCGCGTCACCTCAAGGTCGACCCGGAAACCGCCTTGCGCGGCGCCAATGCCAAGTTCGAACGACGTTTCCGATTTATCGAACAGGCATTGCGCGATACACACCAACCCATAGAAGATTGCACCCTCGAAGTGTTGGACGCCCTCTGGGGTGAAGCCAAACGTCAGGAAAAGAATGTGTCCAACTGCGGTTGAGCAGTTGCCTAAGTGAGTAAGCACCATGAGCCTTTCCCTTCGCGACCAGTTGCTCAAAGCAGGTCTGGTCAACCAAAAGCAGGCCAAGCAGGTCGGCAAAGAGAAACAGAAACAGCAGCGCCTGGTCCACAAAGGCCAGGCCGAAGTCGATGACACCCAGGCGCGCCTGGCCGCCGAGGCCCAGGCCGAGAAGGTCAAGCGTGACCAGGAGCTGAACCGTCAGCAGCAGGAAAAAGCCGAGGCCAAGGCGCGTACCGCCCAGGTCAAGCAACTGATCGAAACCTCACGCCTGCCCAAGCTGACCACCGAGGACTACTACAACTTCGTGGATGACAAGAAGGTCAAGCGCCTGTCGGTCAACACGCTGATGCGCAACAAGCTGAGCAACGGTTCCCTGGCGATCGTGCACCACGGTGGCGGCTACGAGGTGATCCCGCGCGAGGCCGCGCTGAAGATCCAGGAGCGCGCGCCGGAGCGTATCGTGCAGCTCAACATCCTCACCGAAAGCCAGGTGCCGGATGAGGACGATCCGTACGCCGCTTACCAGATCCCTGATGATCTGATGTGGTAAGCATCTAGAAACGACAAACCCCGCCAAAAGGCGGGGTTTGTGTTTTAAGCGTTCAGCGTCAGCCTGTTACCAATCCACGGCGTAACTCAGGCTGAAGGTACGACCCTCGGCATTCGGGTACGGTGCGCGGGCGTTGGCCTGGGCGAACATGTTCTGGTAGTTGCGGTTGGTGAGGTTGTACACCGCACCTTCCAGGCGGCCTACCGGTAGCCTTACCGAGCCGAGCAGGTCAACCAGGGTGTAGCCCTGGATATCGCGACCGTTGTTGTCCTTGGCCGCCGCGTCGTAATTGGCCAGGCGCATGCCCTGCAAGCGCAGGCTGTAGTCGTCACGCTCATAGCCGACAAAGGCTGTGGTCTTGGCGGGAGAGATGCGGGTGGCAGGCAAGTCGATCCACTTGCCGTTCTGCTGGGTCTCGCCTTTGGCGTACGCGTAAGTACCGCCGACGGACCATTGGTCGGTGATGTTATAGGTCAGGCCGGTTTCGACGCCACGCACGCGCTCTTTCTGATTGATCAGGCGCAGCACACGATCATTGGCATCATAGAACTGCGTGACATCCGAGGTGTTTTCATACGCGGTGACACTGGCCTGCCACTTGTCCCAATCGCCACGCCAGCCCAGCTCGTAGCTGTCGACTTTAAGGGCCTGGGCATTGAGGTCCTGGATATCGTATTTGCTGCTCACATCACGCAGGAAGCGCTGGATATCCGGTAGGGAAAAGCCCTGGCTGAAGTTGACGAACACATCCTGGTTGTCGGTCAGGTGGTACACCGCCCCGAGGTTATACAGCGTGTCATCGTATTTGAGCGTGCCACCGGGCAGTGTCGCGCGGTTGCCGGTCTGGACGATTTCGCCGTACGCGATGCTGTCGGAGACCTTGCTCTCAATCCACTCGCGACGTACGCCACCGCGCAAGGTCCAGTTGTCGATGTCGTAGGACAGTTGGCCAAAGATGGCTTTGGTGGTGGTCTCGATATCTGGGCCCAGTTCAAACGTGGTACCGGTTTTGGTGTAGGTCAGGCCATTGACCCGGTATTGGTCGCCACGCTGGCGTGAGGTTTCATGGTCGTAGTCCGCGCCCCATACCAGGTTGCCCGTTGCTGGGCCGATGTCTGGCATCTGGGTATCGATCGCCGCACGCAGACCGTAGACGTCCTGCACGCTGTTGTTGTCTGACACGCCTGCCCGGCCTCGGGACAGGTCTGGAAAGAACAGGGCGTCGGCCCGCCGCCAGTAACTTTCGACCTGCAGGCCCTGGCCGTAGAAATCCTTGTCGGCGTAGTTGAGGTTGACCGCCTGGTTATGGGTGTAGGGTTGGTCGCCCAGGTCCAGGCCTTTTACGGCGACTGCGTCGCTGGTGATGCGTGGGTTCTTGGTGTAGCGGGTGTCTTGTTCGTCTTTATAGTCTTGCAGCGACAGGCTGATCTTCTTGTCATCATCAAGCTCATAGCCGAAGCGACCTTGCAGGTCGTAGGTATCGGTGTCCATGTTGCTGCCCTGGGACGTGTCCTGGGGAATGCGCTTGCCATTACCGTCGAACTGATCGTTGCGCTGCACGGTGTTGCCCGAGAGGTACCAGTCCACCGGGCCCTTGCGCCCGGTGGCGCTTTGGAACGCCTGGTAAGCGAACCCCTTGTGGCTGAGGTTGTTGCCGGCGGTCATGCCGATCTTGCTGCTGAACGCCAGGTCTTCACCTTGGTTGCGTTTGGTGATGATGTTGATGATGCCGCCCGATGCGCCTGCGCCGTAGACACTGCTGGCGCCAGAGATCACTTCGATACGCTCGATGCTTTCTGGTGCCACGCTGTTGAGCTGGCGGAAGTTATCGCGCGTGGCGTTTTGCGAAACCCCGTCGATCAGGATCAGGGTATTACGCCCGCGAAGCGTCTGACCGAAGTTGCTCATGCCGCCGCTGGAAGGCGCAATGCCAGGCACCAGTTGGCCGAGGATATCGGCGACCCGACGTCCTGCACCCGTCTGCTGGCGGATCTGCTCTTGATTGATCACCTGCACCGAGCCTGGAATCTGCGCAATGCTGGTTTCGCTGCGCGTGGCCGAAACCACTGTCGCCTGTAGTTGCAGGCTGGTCGGCGTTGCCGGTGTCTGCTCGGTCTGATCGGCCCAGGCAGGGGCGCTTATCGACCCAAGAAGTGGCAGCAGTACTGCCCATTGCGATGTGTTCATGATCATGTCTCAGAGTTATTAGAAGTATTGACAGAAAAATCGGATGTCTCAGGCGCTCGCGCAAACGAACGGATGGCGCGGATACTCACGGCGGCCAAGGCGTAGGTCAGTGCGACCAGCCAGAAGCTGTGCGCCAGGCCCACCCATCCCATGCCGATACCGCCCAACAGTGCGCCGCACAGTGCACCGGCTTTGGCGGCGCTGTTGCCCATGCCCAGGGCAAAACCCTGCTGGTTGTGCGCTACGGTAGTGGCGATCAGTGTGTAGGCCACGGGCAACAAAGCACCCTGCCACACGCCCCACAGCAGCCGGCTGGCGATAAAACCCGACCATTCACTGGCCAGTGCCGTGCAGGCCAGCGTGAGCGCGCAGGCCCAGGTGACCCACTCGATGATGCGCAGCGTATGGGCTGGCTGATGCCGATCGAACAGGCGGCCCCACAACGGCGCGGACAGTGCCAGGGTCAAGGCGCTGGCGCCATAGCTGGCGCCGATCAGCCACGCGGGTGCGTGCAAAACCTCGGCGACATACAGGGCGTAAAACGGTTGCGGCATCATCCTGGCTGCCTGGATCAATACGATGATCCCCAGCATCGCGCCAATCCAGCCTTTGGGGAGTGCGGCAGGCTGGGACGTGCGGGCGGGTCTCGATCGTGGTGAGTCGCTGGGTAAGAACGCGCTGATTATCGCGCACAACAGGCAGACGCCGGTGGCGCTGTAGCACAGCAATGCGAAACCGGATATGTCCATCAGCCAGCCGCCCAACACCGGCCCGGCCAGGGAACCTACGGCGGTGGCTGATTGCAGCCGGGCAAGAATGTGCCCCCGTCCGCCGTCACCGCAGCAGGCCAGCGCGTAGGCTTGGGCTGCGGCGATGAAACCGGCCAATGCGCCTTGTACTACACGGATAGCCACCAGCCACCATGGATCAGGCGTAATTGCAGCCAGCGCCTGGCACACCGCTAACGCCAGCAGCGCGCGGATAATCATGAGCTTATGGCCGGTGCGGTCGCCCAGTTTCCCCCACATGGGTGTGAGAATCATCGCCGCCATCATTGGCCCTGCATACACCAGCGAAGACAGCAGGCCGGTGTACTGAGCATTGGCAACGCCCAGCAGCTTCTGGATTTGCAGCGGCCAGAACGGGCCGCTCATTTCCATCGCTCCCATCGACACCAACTGAATCACCACCAGCAGCCGCAGCGCTGTGTTGTTAGTCGGCATTGGCGGCCGCGCTCAACGGGTTAGGCAGACGCCCGACGATATCGGCATGACTCTCCAGCAGGCGCATGCGCATGAACGACTTGGCCGGCCACGCGTGCTCCAGCAGTGCTTCGCGTTCGGTGGCCCAGCGCTGCGGATCAACCTGCGAGCGCAGGTCGTCAAAACACTGGCTGACCTGTGCCGATAGTTCATCCCAGAGCAGCGCCTGGGGGATGTCGAAGTGGCGCGCGGCAAGCAGGATGAGCTCGCCCAGATGGCACATGAATACGGTGTGCAGGAGTTTGTCCCGTACGAAACCGGCGTCGTCGTACAGCGTCATCTTCGGGTCGTGCAGTTCAATGTCCAGGCCGTGGGCGTGCAAGGTCTTGCGGTCGATTCGGATATCGCCGAAGTCGCGCAGCAACAGGCGGCTCAATTGTCCGTCTGCGGCCATCACCATGAAGGAATTTTGCTGATGGGCCTCAAAAGCGATGCCGTAGCGCAAATACATGCCCAGCAGTGCTGGCACGGTGATCGCTGCGTAGTCATGGAAGAACGCGAGCATGGCCGCCGCGTCATCCTTGCCTTGGCTCAGGCGCACCCACTGGCGTAGCAGTGGCTGGCCGTGTTGATCAATGGCAAACAGGCTGCCCACCGGTACGGCCATTTCGTCCGGCTGGAGTTGGCTCTGGGGATTGTCGCGATAGAGCACCGCCAGGTGGCGAGCGTGCTCATCATTGGCCGGTTGTGGCTGGAAATGCACGCCGATCCGCTCGGGAACGATGTTCAGGCGTTTTTGAATGACCGGTTCGCGTTCCAGGATGCTCAGCAGCAGATGGCTGATCCGTGGACCCATGCGCGCTGAGCGCGGCGATACGGTGCGCTGTACGCTGGTCAGGCGCAGTGACACGGGCAGCTTGACCATCGGCGCATCGCGACGGCCCTCAGGTAACACGGTCCTGAATGACATGGTGGGGTGGGCGGTAAACGCGACGATATCGGTCAGCACCAGCAGCTTGTCGCCGATTTCGTTGGCGAACAGTTGGGGCAGCTCCTGGCGTGCCTGCCAAGGGTGGGCGGGCAATGGCAGATAATCGCCTGCCTCAAGACCCTGTGCTTGCAGGGCTGCGGTCAATTGCTGTGCCGCTTGCGGGAAGTGCTCGTTCCACCACTGCCAGTAATCGGCGGTACCGGCCAACTTTTCGACATGGGCAAACTGGCGATGTAGCGCACACAGCAGCACCGGGAAGCGTGCTTCGAACTCTGGCGAATAGTCGATGACTTGCTCGGTATTCAGGCCCAGCTTGGTCTTGTAGTTGGGGTGCCATGGGTGACCCAATGTTCCCCACTGTTCAAGCACGGAAGTCGGGTTGATAACGCTCGGGCTGTTTTTGAGATGACTCAGCAGGTTGTCTTGATGCACCGGGTCCATGGACGCCTGCAACTTGAGCGTCCATTGCTCATGGAAGGCCAGGCACAAGGTGTCGTTGATGAAGCTGTCGTCGATCTCAACGTTGAGGCGGTTGAGCACTTCCCGGTCGGCAGGCGACTCAAGGCTGGCGTTAAGCAACGTCAACAACTGTGAGGGGAACTGGATTTTCTGTTCGGGCTGGCCTTGGCGCAACAGGATGACTTCGCCGCGCAGGTCCCAGCTTGCCATGCGGCCAGGACGCAAATGTTCGAAACGCAGTCGGGCCTGGCAAGGCAGTGTCAGTGAGCAATGCCCATGTTCGTCATAAATGAGGGTGCTGGGGTCCAGCAGGCTTTCACGAAACAAAGCTTGGATCAGGCGTTGGAAGCTACGTTCGGCGGCGGGTGCCAGCGTTTTGATCAGGGCTTGGAGGCTGATGTGGCTGGCCTGAAATTGCGCGGTGGCAAGTGCTTCGCTCCAGCGTTTCAGTAACGCGTTTTCCGGCTTGCTGCTGTTTCCATGCATCAAATTGATTCCCTGATTCGTGAGCCTGAATGAAAAGCGAACGAATGATATCGAGAATCATTATTTGTGTGTGTTTTTGTTACATTAATTTTTGGCGATTATTGACAAAAAAACCGCGCTCCAAAGGCGCGGTTTCTTGTAGACGGCCCGGCTGCGTGGGCCGGGCGTCAACATGATTTCAGAGCTTCAGGAGCTTTTTGCCTGGCGTTGCAGTTCGAGAGTTTCGAGCTCGTTCTTATAATTATGGGCGTCGCTCTCGTTGTGAAACATGCCGACCAATACGTCTTGCTGATGGACATCCCAGATGTGAATCCCGTGGCCTACGGCCTCATGGGACATATGTTCATCGTCGCGTTCAGTTACTTTTACAGTCATCTGCTTGCTCCAATCTCTGGTTGATCTGCGGCAAGTCGTCGCAGGCCTCTGTTATATGATTTGTTAGCTTGCTAAGTAAACTGATTTTGCGCGCAATAATTCATTGCAGGAAGCGCAACAATGCTGGAGGCCGCGTAAACCGAGGCATTGCGTCGCCACCACCGGGGCTTTATGACAAAAGTTTCATGTTCCGGGCGGCCAGGTTGACCTCGGCACCGCCATCGCAGGCAAGCCATAGGTATCTACACAACTTTGTAGGCTGTAGCAGCAGACGGTAACCACGATGCGAAGCGAGCCGCTCTTGATCTGCTTTTGATTTTGATCTTAAGCGCCCCG
>NZ_LYSO01000008.1:0-120555 GCF_001728935.1 Pseudomonas sp. AP42 | reverse complement strand
GGCCGTTACCGCAGAAATGGATATGTACTCGGTATAACTGTGTCGGCTGTCAGGCCGCCTTCGCGAGCAAGCCCGCTCCCACAGTTTGATCGTGGTGTGTCAGGTAGATAGGCGTCGGCTGTCTAATCCTCAAGGGAGCAATAGCGTCGTGCCGAAGTTGTGTAGATACCTATGCTGCGATGAGGCCCTCAAGCACACCTCAGTAAAATTTTTTCACTTGGCCCTATCACTTTTCGATTCTCACTCGGCACCTAGGCAATTGAGAAATATTTCCATTCAGGAGCCGCCCTTATGTCCCGCACGCTAGACACCTTGTTGCGCCCCAGCCTGTTAGCCGTGGCGATCGCCCTCAGCGCCCCGCTCGCCAGCACCACGCTGTATGCCGCAGAACAAGCGTCCAGCGTGCGCGCCTACAACCTGCCGGCTGCGCCCCTGGCCACCACCCTGAACCAGATCGCCAGCCAGGCCGGCCTGGCGCTGACCCTCAACCCCGCACTCGCCGCCGGCAAGACCTCGGCGCCGGTCAAAGGCCAGTTCGATGCGCAGGGCGCGTTGCGTGAGGCCTTGCGGGGAACGGGGTTGCAGTTGGAACAAAGCAGTGCGGGCACTTACACCCTGATGCCGGTTCCGGAGGGCGTCGTTGCCTTGCCGACCACCAACATCACCGGCCAAGGCAGCTATGAAAGCGCTTGGGGGCCGGTGGAAGGATATGTAGCAAAGCGCACCGCCGCCGGCACCAAAACCGATACCGCGCTGGTTGAGGCACCACGCTCGATCTCGGTTGCCACCCGCGAGCAGATGCAGGACCGTAACGTGCAGAACCTCGACGACGCGGTCAAGTACATGCCCGGCATCGTGTCCGCCAGCTACGGCAGCGACACCCGTTACGACTGGATGCGCGTGCGCGGCTTTGAACCCACCCAATTCCTCGACGGCCTGCCACTGCCCCGTGGCGTGTACGCCAACCCAAAAGCCGAAACCTGGAACCTCGATCGCCTCGCCCTGCTGCGCGGCCCGGCTTCATCGGTTTATGGTCAAACTCCACCTGGTGGCTTGCTGGACATGGTCAGCCGCCGTCCCAGCGCCGAACAGAGCAGTGCTATCCAGGTGCAATACGGCAGTGACAACCACCGCCAGATCAATTTCGAAAGCACTGGCAAGATCGATGATGAGGGCCAGTTTCTCTACAGCGTTGGCGGCGTGGTGCGCGATGCCGGTACCCAGGTCGATCACATCGACAACAAGCGCTACAACATCGCACCGAGCTTGACCTGGAATATCGACACCGATACCAAGTTGACCTTGCTGTCGCAGTTCACCCGCGACGATACCGGGGCGACCAGCCAATTCCTGCCGATAGTCGGCACCAAGATCAAGTCGCCACTGGGTGACGTTTCGCATCATAAAAACCTGGGCGATCCAGACTACGAGTTCTACGACCGTACCTATTACGCACTCGGCTACGCATTCGAGCACCGCTTCAACGATACCTGGCAGTTCAAACAGAATCTGCGTTACACCAAATCAGAATTGTCGTTCCAACAATTGACCGTGGGCGCCTTTGGCTGGGCACCGGTCGACGCCGAAGGCAATATGGACCGTTCTTCGACCAACGTGGACGAGAACATCGGACAATTGGCGGTAGATAACAACTTTCAGGCCGACTTCTCCACAGGCGACGTCACCCACACCCTTCTACTCGGGCTTGACCACCAGCGTACCGATACCTCGTACCTGTCGATTTACGGGCAGGCCGGACGAGTCAACATCTTCAACCCGGTCAACACCACGCCAGTTGAACGCCCCGCACGCTCCGGCGCTTTCTACGACTACAATCAGAAAACCGTCCAGACCGGTCTCTACGTCCAGGACCAGATGGCTCTTGATAACTGGCGCCTGACCCTGGGGGGCCGTGAAGACTGGGTGCACCAGGGCACCACGTACTTCAACAAAAACGACGCGACCAATACTGACCGCAGCAAGAATTTCAGCGGGAACGCGGCACTGAGCTATGTGTTCGACTCGGGCTTCGTACCGTATATCTCCTACGCCGAATCTTTCCAGCCGGCGAGCAACGCCAGTGCCTCTCCTACAGAGTCCTATAAACCTACCGAAGGCAAGCAGTGGGAATTGGGGATCAAGTACCAACCGCCGGGTTCGAACACGCTACTCAGTGCCGCGCTGTATGACCTGACCCAGAAGAACGTTCTGGTCAGCAGCTTCCAGTCCGGTGGTGTGTCTGTCACCGACCAAACCGGCGTAGTGAAAGTCAAAGGCCTGGAGCTGGAAGCCGTGTCTGATGTGACCGAAAACCTCAAAGTCATCGCGGCCTACACCTTGGCCAAGTCTGAGGTGCAAAAAGGTCAGTACAAAGGCAACCGCCTGCAACTGATGCCTAACCAACAAGCGTCCTTGTGGACCGACTACACCTGGCACACCGGCGCGCTCGACGGTTTCGGTATCGGCTTCGGCGCCCGCTACACCGGCAACACCTACGGCGACCAGGCCAATACCTGGGCCGGCAAGGCCAACGCCTACACCGTCTTCGACGGCGCGGTGCACTACGACCTCGGCCGCCTGGACAACAGCCTCAAGGGCGCGTCGGTGAAAGTGAACGCGACCAACCTGTTCAACAAGGACTACATTTCCACCTGTGATGGCTCCTATTGCTACTTCGGCGACCAACGCAGCGTCGTCGCCAGCGCCACCTACCAGTGGTAATCAGCTGAGTTAACAGCCAAGCCGCCCCACCGGGCGGCTTTGGTGCATCTGAAGGCTAGACAATGAAAAGCAAAACCATCCGCCGCTGGTCCTTCATCCACACCTGGACCAGCCTGATCTGCACCGTATTCCTGCTGATGCTCGCCCTCACCGGCCTGCCGTTGGTGTTTCACCACGAGATCGACCACCTGCTGGGCAATGAGCCCGAACTGGCGCAGATGCCTGCCGATACGCCCCGGCTCAACCTCGAGCAGCTAGTCGCCAAAGCCCAGGCCCATCGCCCCGGCGAGGCCATGCAGTACCTGGCCTGGGACGAAGACGACAACAACGGCGTGATCGCGATCATGGCGGCCACCGCCGGCACGGAGCCGAACTCATCGCACACCTTCATGCTCGATGCCCGCACTGGCGAAACCGTCGAAATGCCGTCTGCCAATGGGGGCTTCACCCTGTTCCTGCTGCGCCTGCATGTGGATATGTTTGCCGGGCTGGCGGGCAAGTTGTTGCTGGCGTTCATGGGCATTCTGTTTGTGCTGGCGATTATCTCGGGCACGGTGTTGTACCTGCCGTTCATGCGCCGCTTGAAGTTCGCCACCGTGCGCCAGGACAAGTCCACTCGCCTGCGCTGGCTCGACCTGCACAACCTGATCGGCGTGGTCACTTTGACCTGGGCGCTGGTGGTGGGGGTGACTGGCGTGATCAGCGCCTGCGCCGACCTGATCATCGCCGCCTGGCGCCAGGACAGCCTCAGCGCCATGATCGAACCCTACAAGAACGCCCCGCCGCTGACCCAGCGCGCACCCGCCACCGAGCTGTTGAGCATTGCCGCCAAGGCCGCACCGGGTATGGAGCCAGACTTTATCGCCTTCCCCGGCACGCGCTTTTCCAGCGAACATCACTACGCTGTGTTCATGAAGGGCAGCACCCACTTGACCTCCCATTTGCTGACACCGGTCCTGATCGACGCCAGCACCCTTGCCGTCACCGCCATCGCCGAACGGCCGTGGTACATGGACGCCATGGGCATGTCCCAACCCCTGCATTTTGGTGATTACGGCGGCATGCCGATGAAGGTCCTGTGGGCGGTGCTGGATGTGTTGACCATCATCGTGCTGGTGAGCGGCATTTACTTATGGATCGTACGGCGCAAGGCGGCCAGGGTATGAAGCCGCGGCAGTCGAATTTCTGGAAGGTGTTTGCCTTACCGCTGGGGATTGGCCTGCTCAGTGCCGCCGGGTTGTTTGCGGCGCTGCTGGGGGATGGGTGGTGGGATTCTTTGAGTTGGATCGGGTTGGGCATACCCGCGGCCATTGCCGTCTACAAACTGCTGTAGGAGCGAGCTTGCTCGCGAAAAACCCGAGAGCACCGCGTTAAACCAAGCGAGCTGCGTTATCGTTGGCGTTATTCGCGAGCAAGCTCGCTCCTACAGAGGAATGCCCATGTCCGCGCCTAGCATGACCTTGTTCCACAACCCGGCGTCACCCTTCGTGCGCAAAGTCCGCGTGCTGCTGATCGAGACCGGCCAACAGGACCGCGTGGCCCTGCACGCTTGCATGCCCACGCCCATCACCCCGGACGCCGATGTGGTGCAAGGCAACCCCACCGGCAAGATCCCGGCCCTGCGCCTGGCCGACGGTTCGGTACTGCACGACAGCCGGGTGATCCTCGATTACTTCGACCACCAGCATGTCGGCAACCCGCTGATCCCCCGCGACGGCTCGGCCCGCTGGCGGCGCCTGACCCTGGCCTCGATGGCTGACGGCATCATGGATGCCGCCGTGCTGGTGCGTTACGAGACCGCCATGCGCCCGCCAGAAAAACACTGGGCGCCCTGGCTAGATGAACAGCGCAACAAGATCCGCCGCGCCCTCGCCGAACTGGAGCGGGACGCCATTGCCGAACTGGCCAGCCACTTCGACATCGCCGCCATCAGCGTGGCCTGTGCCCTGGGCTATATCGACTTTCGCCACCCGGATCTGCAATGGCGCACCGACAACCCAAGGCTCGCCGCCTGGTACGCCGAGGTCAGCCTGCGGCCTTCGATGCAGCAGACTCAACCGCCTCTGTAGGAGCGCGCTTGCTCGCGAAAATCGTCAACGATAACGCGGGTCGTCTGGTTAAACGCGGTGTTCTTGCGTTCTTCGCGAGCAAGCTCGCTCCTGCAGTGGAAGGTGGCGTTGGTGAGAAAGTTGACCATCTTCGCTTTCATTTGCTGGTCTTCGCGCAGTCCGATCATTGCCCTTGCTCCACCTTGCGTTTACCCACCCCATACCAATCCAGCTTGCGTGTCAGCACCATCACGGTGCCCAACAGGCCAAACAGCAACAGCGAGCCCATCAACAGCGCGTAATCCTCGGCACTGAGCAACCCGTACAGCAAGCCATACAACGCCGCCAGCCCGGCCGAAAACCCCAGGCCGTGGGCAACGCTGCGCAGCACATGGCACACGTAGAAGCCAATCAACAGCACACAGGCGCTGGCGGATATCAGGTAGGCCAGGGCAAAGCCCAGATGCTCGGACAACGACAACAACAGCAGATAGAAGAACGCCAGGGCGACGCCCACCAAGGCGTACTGGATCGGGTGCACCGCCAGACTCTTGAGCACCTCGAAGAGGAAGAAGCCGGCAAAGGTCAGGGCGATAAACAACAGCGCATATTTAATCGCCCGGTCGCTCTTGAGGTACTGGTCTACCGGGTCGATGAAGTTCACGCCAAAGCTGCGGTTGCTGAAGTTTTCACAGCCTTGCCCGTCCAGGCAGTTCTGCAGGGCTTGTTCGAGGTTGGTGGAGAAGAATGTCGTCTGCCAATTGGCGCTGAAGCCCTGGTCGGTCACCTCACGTTGAGCCGGCAGGAAGTTGCCGATAAAGCTCGGGTGCGGCCAGTTGGACGCCAGTGACACCTGGCTGGTCTTGCCCACGGGCACCACTTGCAGTTGCTCGGTGCCTTGCAGGCGCAGATCGAAGGCGAACTCCACCACGGCGGGTTTCTTGCTGTCTTGCTCGGGCAGCGTCACATGCACACCCTCGCCCAGCCAATCGACTTGGGAACCCGGAGAGAACTCCAGCCGCTGCTCACCCAGTTCCAGCTTCAGTGCGTTTTCAATGCCGCGAATATCACTGATGCCCACCGCCAGAAACGCCGGTTCAAAGCGGTAGTCTGCAAAGTCTTCGGTGATCCCCAACTGCGCAGGCAACTCGAAACGCCCGCTGATACGGTTGTCGGCATGGAACAACCGCGCCTGGTAGATCCCCCGCGAGCGCAGTTCGGTTTGCACCTTGCCGTCGAGCTCAAAACGGTCCGGCAGGAAATACAGACGGCCGCGTTCTTCACGGGTTTCTTCGTAGCGTTTGTTGAGCTTCTCATTGAGCTTCCACTCACGCACGGTCTTGCGATACGGCACCACCATCACCGGCCCGGTGAGGCGCTGGGCAAAGCTTGAGCTTCTGGCAATGTCCATCAATACGCCGTCGCGCAGTTGCTGGCGGTCGCTGATGATGCCGTTGATCATCAGCAATGGAATCAACAGCAGCAGGATCAGCAGCGCAATCGCGCCCAGTTTGAAAAGCAGGTTGCGGTTCATGGGTCTCTCCCTGTTTTGATGGGGAGAGTCTGCCCAGCCGATATGGGGGATTTATGTGGGCAATGTGGAGACTGTGTGGAGATGCAGCACCGCTTGCACGCCGCCGGGTACGTTGCCGATTTGCAGGGTACCGCCGTGCAGCTTCATCACTTCTTCGACAAAGTTGAGCCCCAGGCCCGTACTTTTGCGCCCGCTGGCCGGGCGCGGCAGCGAGTAGAAGCGCTCGCTCAGGCGCGGCAAGGCGTAATCGGGAATCGCCTGCGCCTGGTTGAACAGGCCGACCTGCACCTCGTGATGCCGCACCTGGGCACTGAACCTCAGCGTGCCGCCGGGCGGAGTAAAGTCCAAGGCATTGTCCAGCAGGTTACCCAGGGCCTGGCGCAGCAGGAAAGGTTCGCCAAATACCTTCACATCAGCGGCAATCGCCTGCTCGACGTGCAAGCCGGCGCCTTCGACCCGCGCACATTGAGCCTTGAGCACATCCTCAACCAGGGCGGCCAAAGGAATGCTCGACTGCTCTTCCAGACCCTGGCGCTGCTCCACCTGGGCCAGGTTCAACAGGCGTTCGATCAACTGTTGCAGGCGCGCGCTTTCGCTGTCGATATTGCCGACAAAACGCTGCTGCTGCTCGCGGCTCATGTCGCCCTGCAACAGCTCCGCCGCCCCGCGAATCGCCGCCAACGGGCTTTTCAATTCATGGGTCAGCGTGTGCACGTAGCGCTCTACGTAAGCCTTGCCTTCCAGCTGCGTGCGCATGTGTTCCACGGCGGTGGATAACTGCTTGAGCTCGCCGCCGCGATAATGCGGCAACTCGGCGCGGCGGCCCTCGCTCACGGCTTCGGCATAGGCGGTAAGGCGTCTGAGGGACGCCGTCAGCCACCACGACAATAGCGCGCCCAGCAGCAGCCCCAGGGTGACCAGCCCGGCGCCGTACCACAGCAGGCGCCGCTCAGTGCGATCCACGTAGGGTTGCAACGAGCTGTTGGGCTTGGCTACCGTGACCACGCCGATAATCTGGCCGTTGTCACGAATCGGCGCCCCCACGTGCATAACCGATGAGGTGGCGTCGTCCGCGTCACTGCGGGTGGAGCGCGCACCGTATTCGCCACGCAGGGTCAGGTACACGTCGTTCCATTTCGAATAGTCCTGGCCCACCGCTTCACCGCTGGAGTCGAGCAATACCCTGCCCTTGGCGTCGGTCACGTAGATGCGATGGTTGACCTGGTTTTTCGGCAGCCCCCAGATCACCGCACCCGGTTGACGGTTGCCATAGGCCTTGAGCAGCGCTGGCCAATGACTCTGGCCGAGGGTGCCGTTCTTCACGTCCTCGCGCAGGATCTCGGCCAACAGGTTGGCGGTGTCCACCAGGGTTTCTTCGGTGGACTGGCGCACGCCGGGGCGGATTTCCTTCATCACGGTGTTGAGCACGAAGTAGCCGGTCAGGCCGATAAACAGCGCATACACCAGGAAAATCCGCAGCCCCAGGCGCATCAGCTGTGGCTCGGGCTGTAGCTATAGCCAAGGCCACGATGGGTCTGGATCGGCTCGGCGTCCGCCGCCACACTCCGAAGCTTGCTGCGCAGGCTTTTGATATGGCTGTCGATATTGCGCTCGTAACCGGCATCAAAGGGTACGCCCACCGCGTCCAGCAGTTGCTCGCGGCTGAACACACGCTCGGGTTGTTCCAACAGGCTTTGCAGCAGGCGGAACTCATGGCGCGTGAGGCTCAAGGGTTGGCCGCGATAGAGAATCTGCATGCGCTCCAGATCTACCTGGAACAGCGTCGGCGCCACACCCGGGCCGACCCGCTTGAGAATTGCCCGGACCCGCGCCGCCACTTCCCGTGGGCTGAAAGGTTTGACCACGTAATCATCGGCGCCGATCTCCAGCCCCACCACGCGGTCGATCTCCGCATCCCGGGCACTGAGGAACATCACCGGCACTTCGCTGAAGCGGCGCAATTGCTTGCAGGTTTCAAAGCCGGTGATGTCCGGCAGGCCGATGTCGAGGATGACCAGGTCGGCCGGGGTCTGGCGCTGATGCTCCAGCGCCGCCTGGCCGAGCGTCAGCCAGGTGGTGGTGAAGCCTTCGCCTTGCAGGGCAAAGATCAGCGTGTCGGCTATCGCCGCTTCGTCTTCGACAATCAGGATGTGCGGCATGGGTTCAATCAGCAGTCCGGTTTGTCGGCAGTGTAGCGACGTGCCGGGTTTACCGCAGCGCCAAATTCACGCAGGGCCTTGGCGCCAATCAGCAGTGGGTAGTTGAAACTGCTGCGGTCAGTGAGGTTGACCTCGACGGTGCGCTTGACGTCGCCCAGGCACATTTCCAGGTCGATCACCGGGCGCTTGGCCACGCTGGCTTCGTCCTTGTCATCATCTTCGTCGGCGCGGCTCTTGATCTTGCTGATGCGCGACACCTTATGCTCATACACCTTGTTACCTGCGTCTTCGCCGCCGAGGCGGAAGCGCACCCAGTCATCGCCGTCGCGCTGAAAGGTTTCGATGTCACGCGCCGACAGCGAGGCGGTCAGTGCGCCGGTGTCCATCTTGGCCTTGAAGGTCTGGCCGATCTCCGGCAACTGGATGTATTCGTAGCGACCGTAAAGGGTCGGCTCGGCCGCCATGACAGGCACAGCAACCAGGGCGAACGCGGCAAGGAGTAATTTCACGGCAGGATTTCCTCGAAAGAAGTGGGCGGAGTCTAGACCGCAAACACAGCACTTAGTTGGATGACCGAGCATATCGCGCACAGTGTGAAACATTCGTCGGGCATTTTGCGATTTGGCCTCTAGACTCACCTTGCTTATCATGGCCCGCCCACAGAATTCCAAGAGTTGCTTATGCGCCGCCTGCTCACCGGCTGTCTGGTTACACTGCTGCTGTTACTCAACACGCTGATCCTGATCGGCCCCTTGATGGTCTTCGCCCTGCTCAAGCTGGTGGCGCCAGGGCGCTCGCGTGACTATGCCTCATGGGCGGTGATGTGGATCGCCGAGACCTGGGCCGAGATCGACAAGCTGATCTTCGCCGCGTGCATCCCCACCCAATGGGATATTCGCGGTGGCGAGGACCTGCGCGGCGATACCTCTTACCTGGTGATCAGCAACCACCAATCCTGGGTCGACATTCCCGCACTGATCCAGGCATTGAACCGGCGCACACCGTTCTTCAAGTTCTTCCTGAAAAAAGAACTGATCTGGGTGCCCTTCCTCGGCCTGGCCTGGTGGGCGCTGGATTACCCCTTCATGAAGCGCTACACCAAGGCGTTCCTGGCCAAGCACCCGGAGCTGGCGGGGCAGGATTTGAAGATCACCAAGCAAGCGTGCGAGCTGTTCAAGCGTCAGCCGGTCACCGTGGTCAATTACCTGGAGGGCACGCGGTTCAACGAGGCCAAGCGCACGCAACAGGCTTCACCGTATAACCGGTTGCTCAAGCCCAAGGCGGGCGGCGTGGCCTTTGTGCTGGCGGCGATGGGCGAACAGTTGGACGCGATCCTCGACGTGACCGTGGTGTACCCGCAGCAAAAGATTCCGGGGTTCTGGGACTTGATCAGCGGCGCGGTGCCGACGGTGATCGTGGATATCCGCACCCGCGAGCTGGACCCGGCGTTGTGGCAAGGGGATTACGAGAATGATCCGGCGTTTCGCCAGACCGTCCAGAACTGGGTCAACCAGCTCTGGATGGAAAAGGATGCGCGCATCGAACAACTGCGCGAGGAGCCTCTTTAGCTGCCGGTGCCCCACGCCTGAGCCAATTTGCCCAGCACGGAGTTGCTGGCACCCGCGCCGCCCAGGTATTGCAAAATCACCGGGGCAAACTGGCCGACCATGCCGCTGTCCATGCCCAGAGCGCTGAAGGCGGTGTTCAAGTCATTGGTGCTTTTCACGTTGCCCAGCAGGCCGTCCAGGCCGCTGGTCTTGCTGCCGCCGGTTTGGCCGAGCATCCCGCTCAAGGCACCGAGGCTGCCCAACGCGTTATTACCCGACAGCTGCTCGAGGCCCGGCACACTGCTACTCAACTGCGAGAAGTCGTTGCCGCTGAGTTTGTTCTTGGCCAGACCCAGCATGGCACCCGTGCCGCCCACCGCTTGCTCGGGGGTGATGTTCAGTTGCGAGGTCAGGGCCTTCAGCAGGCCGCCCGTTTCCGACGTAGGCGCGGCGGCAGCGGCCTTGTTGTTGCCACCCTGCATGCCGGAAATGGCGTTGGCTGCATCGCCAAGGCTGAAACCTGCGGCGAACACCGGGCCGGCGGCCACGGTCAACAGGCAGGACAGGGCAAAACCGCGTGAAATCTTCATCGAAACAACCTCTGGGTATAGGGGTAAACGCAGGCGTTGGACTGGGTAACCCGTCGGTTGTTCCGGAGCCCCTCAGGAACCCATCGAGGATAAGCGGGTCCATGAACTGACTACAAAATTTGTCGAGAAGAGACTTATGACTGCGATCCAACCCCCAGTGATTGAGCACAAGCCTGCGTTCTGGAGCCGCCCTCGCCTGTTCATCGGCGCCTGCGTGGTGGTGGTTGCCGGTATCGGCGGCGCGCTCTACACCCAGGACAGCGTCAAATCCGCGGCAACGTTGGTGACCACGACCCAGCAGCCAGCCGCACAGATCATGGCCCACAAGGATTACCTGGAAGTAGAACCGATTGCCTCCACGGCGCCAGCACCCGACCAAAGCCTTGAACTCTGGGCGATTCCCAAAGACGGCACACCGGTGTCCCTTGGCCTGTTGCCGGAGGATGGCAAAGGTATCATTGGCCTGAATCCGCGCCAGCAGGAAACCATCAAACAACCCGTGGAGTTGATGGTAAGTTCTGAAACCAAAGGTGGCTCAGTGAGTAAGCAGCCAACCGGCCCTACGGTGTATCAAGGGGCACTGGCAATTCGCTAATCCTCGGCTACGCAAACTCGGATCAAACTGTCGGAGCGGGCTTGCCCGCTCCAACGTCACCTGTAAATCGCCCACCACACGATAGACATCTTGAATACTTATTCAATTTGATTATAGACCGCATAAAAAATGAATCTAAAAACCTGTCAACATTCACAGTAGCTCATATCAAATTAAATATTGATGATGGAGACTCCTTCAAGCACTGGAGCAAACAAGGATGAACCCTTCAACATTCAAAAAACAGCCTTCTCTGAGCCTCTTCTGCCTGTCAGGTTTTATATCGCTGGCTGCGTTACTTGGAACCACTTACGCGTCGGCGGAAAGCTGTCCAGATCTAAGTCAGGTCAATGGCTCCCTGGACAACGGAACCTACAAATACCAGTTTGGTAATTGGAAAGGCTCCAATCAGCCCGGCGCACCCGACGCAGATAAGTCTTACCTGAATGCAGGGCTACACTTTGACAGGGTCACACTGGCGCAACGGGTAATTTCAAGCACAGAGGGATCGGAGGATCCCAATGAAACAGAAAGTCCGGGCACAACTGTCGCCTACATCAGATGTGATTATGTTGGCGCGGGAGATGACGCTCGAATCCGACTGGTCAAACGTGTCGGCGAGCTACCTAAACCGGATGCTGGCACTTGGGAAAATGAAACCACCACTAATACAGCCGGCACGATCAACAAGTACTGCACCCATACAAGTTGCTCTTTTAAATAAATACGACTACCAGACCTCTAAGCATGGGTTATGCGTGGAGAATTCAGAACCGCTAAACGCGCCTTACCTCACTACGAAAGTTCTAGCTTTCAAATAATGCAGCAGGGCGGCCATTGGCCGCCCTTTTATCTTGAACTCAAGCTGCACTAAACAAACTATGCGGATCAATCACAAACTTCTTCGGCACACCCGCATCGAACTCGCCATACCCGCGTGGCGCGTCATCCAGGCTGATCACCTGCACGCCGACGATCTCGGCAATGTTGATACGGTCCCACATGATCGCCTGCATCAGTTGGCGGTTGTACTTCATCACCGGCGTCTGCCCGGTGTGGAAGCTGTGGGATTTGGCCCAGCCCAGGCCAAAGCGAATGCTCAGGCTACCCATTTTCGCGGCGGCATCGACAGCACCTGGGTCCTCGGTCACATACAGGCCTGGGATACCGATCTTGCCCGCCACGCGCACCACGCCCATCAGCGAGTTGAGCACCGTGGCCGGGGCTTCGGCCTTGACGCCGTCATGACCGTGGCCGCGCGCTTCAAAGCCCACGCAGTCAACGGCGCAGTCCACTTCGGGCTCGCCCAATAGCGCGGCTATTTGTTCGTGCAGGGGGGTGTCGGTGGACAGGTCGACCACTTCAAAACCCTGGGCCTTGGCGTGGGCCAGGCGGATTGAGTTGACGTCACCGATGATCACCACCGCTGCACCCAGCAAACGAGCGGAGGCGGCAGCGGCCAGGCCGACCGGGCCGGCGCCAGCGATGTACACGGTGCTGCCTGGGCCAACACCGGCCGTAACGGCGCCGTGATAGCCGGTGGGCAGGATGTCGGAGAGGCAGGTCAGGTCACGGATTTTCTCCATGGCCTTGTCGCGGTCCGGCAGTTTCAGCAGGTTGAAGTCGGCATACGGCACCAGCACGTACTCGGCCTGGCCGCCGGTCCAGTCGCCCATGTCCACGTAGCCGTAGGCACCACCGGCACGGGCCGGGTTGACGGTCAGGCAGACGCCGGTGTGTTGTTCCTTGCAGGAGCGGCAGCGGCCGCACGCCACGTTGAAGGGCACAGACACCAGGTCACCGATTTTCAGGTTCTCGACGTCGCTGCCCTTCTCGATCACTTCACCGGTGATTTCATGCCCCAGCACCAGGCCGGTCTGGGCCGTGGTGCGGCCGCGCACCATGTGTTGGTCGGAGCCGCAGATGTTGGTGGAGACCACGCGCAGGATGACGCCGTGCTCAATCTTCCTGCCACGGGGGTCCTGCATTTTGGGATAGTCGATTTTCTGTACTTCGACCTTGCCGTTGCCGAGATACACGACACCACGATTACCAGACATGCTTTCACCTCGCTGTTGTTTTTATGGAACTGCGTTGCCCTTGGGGCAGCGCGTTAAGTGCTCGGGTACAGATGCTGTTTCTTGTGTTGCTTGTAAGGGCCTCATCGCAGGCAAGCCAGCTCCCACCGTGGATCGGGTTCACACATCCAGGAATGTGGGAGCTGGCTTGCCTGCGATAGCGATCTAGAGAACGACGGTGCGATTGGCATTCAAAAACACCCGCCGCTCGATGTGATACCCCACCGCCCGCGCCAATGTGAGCCCTTCGATATCGCGCCCCTTGGCAATCAAGTCTTCGGGATAGTGGCTGTGATCCACCACTTCCACGCCTTGGGCGATGATCGGCCCTTCATCCAGATCGTTGTTGATGTAATGCGCCGTGGCGCCCACCAGTTTCACGCCCTTGTTGTACGCCTGGTGATACGGCTTGGCGCCCTTGAAGCCCGGCAGCAACGAGTGATGAATGTTGATGGCCTTGCCGTCCAGCTTGCGGCACAGCTCCGGTGACAGCACTTGCATGTAGCGCGCAAGGATCACCAATTCGGCGCCGGTGTCTTCAATCACCTGCCACACCTGACGCTCCTGGGACGGTTTGTCGTTGGGGTCCAGGGGGAAATGGTAGTAGGGAATCTGGTGCCAGTCGGCCAACGGTTTCAGATCAGGGTGGTTGGACACCACCGCGACCACATCCATCGACAACTGGCCGATGCGCTGGCGATACAGCAGGTCGTTGAGGCAGTGATCGGCCTTGGAGACCATGATCACCACTTTGGGCCGGTAGTTCGGCGCCGTCAGTTCGAAGATCATGCCAAACGCTTCGCCACGGCTCGCCAGGCCTGCGCGAAAGGCTTGCTCGTCGAAGCCATCGGGCTGGCGAAACTCCACACGAATGAAAAACCGGCCCGAAAGGCGGTCATCGAACGAATGGTGCTCGGTGACGTAGCAGCCCTGTTCGAACAGATAGCGGGTGACCGCGTCCACCGTGCCGAGCACGCTGGGGCAGTCGGCGGTCAAAATCCATGTATCAGGGGCGCGGCTCATTACGAATAACTCCTCAAACAACGCTATCGACTGTAGGAGCGAGCTTGCTCGCGAAGAACGCCAACGATGATGCGTGCATGCTGAATGAACGCGGCGTCTTTGAGTTTTTCGCGAGCAAGCTCGCTCCTACAGTGAAGGGGTGAGACAGCGCGAGCGCCATGTCAGGCTTGGACGCTCAGGCCGAATTCGGCCGAGGCATCCTGCAGCCACAACCACCAGTAATCCGAGAAGCTGCGACGGATCAGCAGCTCCCAGGTGTCGTCGCTGGTATGACGGATCACCAGTTGCGACTTGGCAAACACCGTACCCACCGCCTTGCCCACCGGAAAGTTATTAGGGTGCACTTCATAGCTGGTGGACTTCATCAGCACATCGCGCACATTCGGGCCGCTCAGTTCAAGAATCTGCTGGCCGCCGCTGACGTTGACGATCTGGATATGCAGGTCGCCCAGGGCAGCGCGCAGATTTTGCTCGGCGGCAAACTCTTCACCGCTCGGCACGATCAACAGCCACTCATCCGGGCCGAGCCACTGCAGGCTGGTTTCACCGTTGACGACCACGCTCAAGGGGCCGGGCAGTTCGATGCCAACCGCCTTGTGTACGCCAGCGGCGAAGGCGGCGTCGTGGCCATCGCCACGGATAGTCAGGTGGCCGAGGAGTTTCTTTTCACGCACGGTCACGCCGGCGTTCTTGCGGCCCTTGCCCACCAGGCTGGCGAGGTCGGCATGGTGCAGCGACGACTCGGCCTTGGCACCGGTGGTGGGGCGTTGTTGGTAAACATTGGCTGCTGTCATAAAGCACCTGTTCTGAATTCTGTGGTGACTGTTCTGGCCTCATCGCGGGCAAGCCCGGTTCCCACAGGACAATACATTCCAAATGTGGGAGCCGGCTTGCCTGCGATGCAGGCGACTCGGTCGATCAGATGTTCTGGCGATCGCCTTTCGGGTCAAAGAACACCGATGAAACAATCTCGGCCTCGATCACGCTGCCATCCGCTTGCGGCGAGAACACTCGCTCGCCGATGCGCTTCAAGCCGCCCTTCACCACACCCATGGCAAACGAATAGCCCAGGGAGTTATGCGCATAACTTGAGGTAACGTGCCCCACCATCTTCATCGGGATCGTCTGCTTCGGATCGAACACCAACTGCGCGCCTTCCGGCAGCCACACATTCGGATCGATCGGCTTGAGCCCCACCAACTGCTTGCGCTCTTCGCGCACGCAGTCTTCACGGTTCATCCCGCGCCAGCCAATCCACGAGAACGGTTTGGTACGGCCGACGCACCAGCCCATGTTCAGGTCGTCCGGGGTCATCGAGCCGTCGGTGTCTTGCCCGACGATGATGAAGCCCTTCTCGGCGCGCAGTACGTGCATGGTCTCGGTGCCGTACGGGGTCAGGTTGTACTTTTTGCCGGCCTCGACGATTTTTTCCAGCACGCCCATGGCGTAGTCGGCTTGCACGTTGACTTCATACGACAGCTCACCGGTAAACGAGATACGGAACACCCGCGCCGGCACGCCGCCCACCAGGCCTTCTTTCCAGGTCATGAACGGGAAGCCGTCCTTGTCCAGGTCAATGTCGGTGACTTCACTGAGCAGCTTGCGGCTGTTGGGGCCCGACAAGGTCATGGTTGCCCAATGGTCGGTGACCGAGGTGAAGTACACCTTGAGGTCCGGCCATTCGGTCTGCTGGTAGATTTCCAGCCACTGCAATACGCGGGCGGCGCCGCCAGTGGTGGTGGTCATCAGGAAGTGGTTGTCGGCCAGACAGGCAGTCACGCCGTCGTCGAAGACCATGCCATCTTCCTTGCACATCAGGCCGTAGCGCGCCTTGCCCACGTCGAGCTTGGTCCAGGCGTTGGTGTAGATGCGGTTGAGGAACTCGCGGGCATCCGGGCCCTGAATGTCGATCTTGCCGAGGGTGGAGGCGTCCAGCAGGCCGACGCTGTCACGCACCGCCAGGCATTCGCGTTTCACCGCGGCGTGCAGGTCTTCACCGTTGCGCGGGAAATACCACGGGCGTTTCCACTGGCCGACGTCTTCAAACTCGGCGCCGTTCTTGACGTGCCAGGCTTGCAGCGCGGTGTAGCGCACCGGCTCGAAGATATGCCCACAGTGACGGCCCGCTACGGCGCCGAAGGTCACCGGCGTGTAGTTGGGACGGAACATGGTGGTGCCCATCTGGGGGATGGTCACGTTCAGCGAACGGGCCGCGATGGCCAGGCCGTTGACGTTACCCAGCTTGCCCTGGTCAGTACCGAAGCCCAGCGCGGTGTAGCGTTTGACGTGCTCGACCGATTCGAAACCTTCGCGGGTGGCCAGTTCGATGGCGGCGGCGGTCACGTCATTCTGCAGGTCGACAAATTGCTTGGGCGCCCGTGCAGTGGCTTTTTCGTGGGGCACCTGGAACAGCGCCAGGGTTGGTTCTTCCAGACGGCTCAAGGCTTTTGGCAGCGTGCCTTCAACCGGGGCAAAACCGGCTTCGCTGGCCGCACGCACGCCGCCTTCAAAGCCATCGGCGAGGGAATCGCCAAGGCCGTAGACACCGTTGATGCCGCCCACGCACACGCGTTTTTGCGGTGCTTCGCCCGGTACAAACCCGAGAATATCTTCACGCCAGGTCGGCTTGCCGCCCAGGTGCGAGGCCAGGTGCACCACCGGGCTGTAACCGCCGGAGCTGGCGACTAGGTCGCAGTCCAGCCACTCGCCGGGGCTGGTGACTTTATGCGCTTTGACGTCGATGGCTGCCACGCGGGCACCGGTCACATGCTTACTGCCACGGGCTTCGATCACGGCGCTGCCGGTGAGGATGCGAATGCCTTTGGCGCGGGCTTCTTCCACCAGTGCACCGCGTGGGTTGTGACGCGCATCGGCCACCGCGACAACGGTGAGGCCCGCATCGAACCAGTCCAGCGCTACGCGGTAGGCATGGTCATTGTTGGTCGACAGCACCAGCTTTTTACCCGGTGCCACGCCATAACGACGCACGTAGGTTGACACCGCACCTGCGAGCATATTGCCCGGCACATCGTTGTTGCCGTACACCAGCGGACGCTCGCACGCACCAGTAGCCAGCACCACCCGCTTGGCACGTACGCGGTGGATACGCTGACGCACCACGCCAATCGGCGCACGGTCACCCAGGTGGTCGGTCAGGCGTTCGTGAATGGTCAGGAAGTTATGGTCGTGGTAGCCGTTGACGGTGGCGCGGGGCAGCAGCACCACGTCCGGCAGGGCTTTCAATTCGGCAATGACGCTGGCGACCCATTCAGTGGCGGGCTTGCCGTCGAGGCTTTCACGGGAATCGAGCAGCGAGCCACCAAATTCCTCTTGCTCGTCGGCGATGATCACGCGGGCACCGCTGCGCGCCGCCGCCAGTGCCGCTGCCAAGCCGGATGGGCCTGCACCGACCACCAGCACGTCGCAATGACGGTTGAAGTTGTCGTAGGTGTCCGGATCGTTCTCGGTGGGCGAACGGCCAAGGCCCGCCGCCTTGCGGATGTACTTCTCGTAGGTCATCCAGAACGATTGCGGATACATGAAGGTTTTGTAGTAGAAGCCCGGCGGCATCAGCTTGCCGCCGACCTTGCCGAGAATGCCCATCATGTCGTTGTTCACGCTCGGCCAGCCGTTGGTGCTGGTAGCAACCAAGCCCTGGTACAGCGCCTGTTGGGTGGCGCGCACGTTGGGGATCTGCGTGGCTTCGGTGGCGCCGATCTGCAGCACCGCGTTCGGCTCTTCGGCGCCTGCGGCAAAGATGCCCCGTGGGCGCGAGTACTTGAAGCTGCGGCCAATGATGTCGACGCCGTTGGCCAGCAGGGCTGCGGCCAGGGTGTCGCCTTCAAAGCCTTTGTAGCTCTGACCGTTGAACGTAAACGTCAGGACTTTATTACGGTCGATGCGGCCACCGTTGGACAGGCGATTGATCTGGCTCATACCTTCTCTCCAGAGGCCTTGGCGGTGAACTGAGGCTTCTCACCGATCTTGTAGGTTTCAAGAATTTCGTAGGTGACGGTGTCGCGGGTGGCGTTGAAATACTGGCGGCAACCGGCGGCATGGATCCACAGTTCGTGGTGCAGGCCGCGCGGGTTGTCGCGAAAGAACATGTAGTCGCCCCACTGCTCGTCGGTGCAGGCATTCGGGTCCAACGGGCGCGGGATGTGCGCTTGGCCGGACGCGTGGAATTCCTCTTCGGAGCGCAGTTCGCCACAGTGAGGACAGAAGATATGCAACATAGGGAATTTCTCCTGTTAGTGGGCGACGGCCGCAGCGCCGTGTTCGTCGATCAGCGCACCGTTGTGGAAACGGTCGATGGAAAAAGGGGCGGCCAGTGGGTGCATTTCACCCTTGGCCAGGCTGGCGGCAAACACGTTGCCTGAGCCTGGGGTGGCCTTGAAGCCGCCCGTACCCCAACCGCAGTTGAAGAACATGTTCGGTACCGGGGTCTTGGAGATGATCGGGCAGGCATCCGGCGTGGTGTCGACGATGCCGCCCCACTGGCGGTTCATGCGCACCCGCGACAGCACCGGGAACATCTCGACGATGGCCTGGATGGTGTGCTCGATCACCGGGTACGAGCCACGCTGGCCGTAGCCGTTGTAGCCGTCGATACCGGCGCCGATCACCAGGTCGCCCTTGTCGGATTGGCTGATGTAACCGTGCACCGCGTTGGACATGATCACGCTGTCGATAATCGGCTTGATCGGCTCCGACACCAGGGCTTGCAGCGGGTGGGATTCGATCGGCAGGCGAAAGCCCGCCAGCGAAGCCATGTGCCCGGAGTTACCGGCAGTCACCACACCGACGCGCTTGGCGCCGATAAAGCCCTTGTTGGTTTCCACACCGATGCACACGCCGTTTTCCTTGCGAAAACCGATCACTTCGGTCTGCTGGATCAAGTCCACGCCCAAGGCATCGGCGGCACGGGCAAAGCCCCAGGCCACGGCATCGTGACGGGCCACGCCGCCGCGCCGTTGCACGGTGGCGCCGAGTACGGGGTAACGGGTGTTCTTCGAGCAATCCAAATACGGGATTTCGTCGGCCACTTGCTGGGCATTCAGCAGTTCGCCGTCCACGCCGTTGAGGCGGTTGGCGCTCACACGGCGTTCGGAATCACGGATGTCCTGCAGGGTGTGGCACAGGTTGTACACGCCACGCTGGGAGAACATCACGTTGTAGTTCAGGTCCTGGGACAAACCTTCCCAGAGTTTCATGGCGTGTTCGTACAGGTGCGCCGACTCGTCCCACAGGTAGTTGGAACGCACGATGGTGGTGTTGCGCGCGGTGTTACCGCCGCCCAGCCAGCCTTTCTCGACCACGGCCACGTTGGTGATGCCGTGCTCCTTGGCCAAGTAATAGGCGGTCGCCAGACCATGCCCGCCGCCACCGACGATCACTACGTCATAGACCTTTTTAGGGGTCGGCGTGCGCCACATCTTCTGCCAGTTTTCGTGATGGCTGAGGGAGTGCTTGAAGAGGCCGAAGCCTGAGTAGCGTTGCATAGTCATTACTCCAAAACCGCGCTCAGCGATAAACCGGGAAATCAGCGCACAGGGCAGACACGTGCTTGGCCACGTTAGCCTCGACATCGGCGTCGCCGAGGTTGTCGAGGATGTCGCAGATCCAGCCGGCCAGCTCTACGCACTGCGGCACTTTGAAGCCACGGGTGGTCACCGCCGGGGTACCGATGCGCAGGCCCGAGGTCACGAACGGCGACTGCGGGTCATTCGGCACCGCGTTCTTGTTGACGGTGATGTGGGCGCGCCCCAGGGCGGCGTCCGCCTCTTTGCCGGTGAGGCCCTGGCGGATCAGGCTGACCAGGAACAGGTGGTTGTCGGTGCCGCCGGAGACCACGTCGTAGCCACGCTTGATGAACACTTCGGCCATGGCCTGGGCGTTATCGATCACTTGCTGCTGGTAAGCCTTGAAGCCAGGCTCCAGCGCTTCCTTGAAGCACACGGCCTTGCCGGCGATCACGTGCATCAGCGGGCCGCCCTGGGCGCCGGGGAATACCGCGGCGTTGAGTTTCTTTTCGATTTCTTCGTTGGCCTTGGCCAGAATCAGGCCGCCCCGTGGACCGCGCAGGGTTTTGTGGGTGGTGGTGGTGACCACGTCGGCGTAGGGCAGCGGGTTGGGGTACAGGCCAGCGGCAACCAGGCCGGCAACGTGGGCCATGTCGACGAACAACAGCGCGCCTACTTTGTCGGCGATCTGACGAAAGCGTGGGAAATCCAGGGTTTTGGAGTAGGCCGAGAAGCCCGCCACGACCATCTTCGGCTTATGCTCGACCGCCAGGCGCTCGACTTCGTCGTAGTCGATCAAGCCGGTGTCGGTGTTGATGCCGTATTGCACCGCGTTGTACAGCTTGCCCGAGGACGACACTTTAGCGCCGTGGGTCAGGTGACCGCCGTGGGCCAGGCTCATGCCCAGGATGGTGTCGCCGGCATTGATCAGCGCCAGGTACACGGCGCTGTTGGCCGAGGAACCGGAGTGCGGCTGCACGTTGGCGTAATCGGCACCGAACAGCTGCTTGGCGCGTTCGATAGCCAGGGCTTCGACCTTGTCCACATGCTCGCAGCCACCGTAGTAGCGCTTGCCCGGGTAGCCTTCGGCGTATTTGTTGGTGAGGCCGCTGCCTTGAGCTTCCATCACGCGCTTGCTGGTGTAGTTCTCCGACGCGATCAGCTCGATATGGTCTTCCTGGCGCTGCTCCTCGGCATTCATCGCCGCCAGCAGTGCGTCGTCATATCCCTGAATCTGGTCTTGTTTGCTGAACATCGCGTCTCTCCCAGCCTTTCGTATTGTTGAGGCCCTCGCAGGGCCCTTTGATGCGATGGTAGGGCTGGCGCGTGCGGGCCAAATGCCTGCGCACGCCACGCAAAGGTGCGTTTACGACATGGCCGAACGAATGATATTGGCAGGCCTGACAATTTGAAGGAGTGAGCTTGCTCGCGAAAAACTCATGGGCGCAGTGTTTATTCAGTAAGCACGCGTAATCGTTGACGTTTTTCGCGAGCACGCTCGCTCCTACAGGAGGGTTAGGCGATGAGCTTGCGAAGGAGCAGCAGCAGGAGGAAGTGAAGCGGATAAAGGGCATAGGCCCAGCGGCGCATTGCTGGTGGCGCAGCGCTCCGGGCGTGCCGTAGTAAGATCAACCCAGCCAGCGGCGCACTCAGACATGCAGCCAACCCCAACAACGCCACAGGCGTGCCGCTATTGAGCAGAATCTGCCACTGATTGGCGGCGACACAGACTAAACCCGGCAGCCCGCTGAAATACCAGGGCCGGCGAAACACCAGCAATATCGCCAGCGGCAGCAATACACCAAAGAAACCGAACATCAACTGGTGTGAGAACACGGCCGCCATTGTGACGGCGATCAGCGCCAATCCTCGATCAACCAACGCCTTTTGCTGCCAACCTCGGGCAACCATTAAGCCCAGCGCCAAGGTCGGCAACACGTTCAAGGTATCGGCATCTTCGATGAACATCCGATACGGCACCTCGCTGATCACGCTGAACAGCAGCAACCAACCCAAGTAGCGCCAATGGCCGGTCACCGGGGCGTAACGGACGCGATGCAAATTGGCCGCAATCGCCAGGCAAAACCACGGAAACGCCAGGCGCCCCGGCACGTATAGCCCATCCAGGCTCAGCCCCACATAGCGCAGATGATCGAGCACCATACTCAACAGCGCCAGCCACTTGAGCAGATCCAAAGCGCCATCTCGGACAGGTCCGACAGGCAGGGTTTGAGTACCGTGCATAATTCCCCAACGACTTTGCATTTACAGTGCGTGCGCGCCCCCGGCAATCTTGGGTAAAGTGCGCACCAACATCGACCACAGGAACGGGCCATGACCGACAAGAGCCAACAATTTGCCAGTGACAACTATTCCGGCATCTGCCCGGAAGCCTGGGCCGCCATGGAACAAGCCAACCAGGGCCATCAACGCGCCTACGGCGATGATGAATGGACCCACCGCGCCGCCGACGGTTTCCGCAATCTGTTCGAGACCGACTGCGAGGTGTTCTTCGCCTTCAACGGCACGGCCGCCAACTCCCTGGCGCTGTCCTCATTGTGCCAGAGCTACCATAGCGTGATTTGCTCGGAAACCGCCCACGTCGAGACCGACGAATGCGGCGCGCCGGAGTTTTTCTCCAACGGCTCCAAACTGCTCGTCGCCCGCACCGAAAACGGCAAGCTGACCCCGGAGTCGATCCGTGAGATCGCCCTCAAGCGCCAGGATATCCACTACCCCAAACCCCGCGTAGTCACCCTGACCCAGGCCACCGAAGTCGGCAGCGTGTACACCCCCGAAGAAATCCGCGCCATCAGCGCCACCTGCAAGGAGCTGGGCCTGAACCTGCACATGGACGGCGCACGCTTCGCCAATGCCTGTGCATTCCTGGGTTGCTCACCGGCCGACCTGACCTGGAAAGCCGGCGTGGACGTGCTGTGCTTTGGCGGTACCAAAAACGGCATGGCGGTGGGTGAAGCCATCCTGTTCTTCAATCACAAACTGGCTGAAGACTTTGACTACCGCTGCAAACAGGCCGGTCAGTTGGCGTCGAAAATGCGCTTTCTCTCGGCGCCATGGGTGGGCCTGCTGGAAAACGACGCCTGGCTCAAGCATGCACGCCACGCCAACCATTGCGCGCAATTGCTGAGCAGCCTGGTGGCGGATATTCCCGGCGTGGAATTGATGTTCCCGGTACAGGCCAACGGCGTATTCCTGCAGCTCTCGGAACCCGCGATTGCAGCGCTGACCGCCAAGGGCTGGCGCTTCTACACCTTCATCGGCAAAGGCGGTGCGCGCTTCATGTGTGCGTGGGATACCGAGGAAGAGCGTGTAAGGGAATTGGCTGCCGATATTCGGGAAGTCATGAACGCTTAACGTACGAACTCGGCCAGTCCGTACTGGCCGATCGCCGAGACTGTTTTTTGATATTTCTGACAGCAATACAGCTCGTTTTTATTGTCTAGCCTCTTGTTACCCGCAAGGAAAACGCAGCGATATCTGCCCCCTTTCGGGTTTCACCGCCAGCCGAATAATCGGCGGCAAAGGTAAATCAATGGAGAGCTTAATCATGGAATATCAAAGCAACGTGAACACCGTGCTGAACAATGGTACTACCACCACCACTGTTATCGACTGGGATGAGTTCAGGAAAAGCGCCAAAGTCGGCGACACCATCCGCGAGCCATCCAGGACGCTCAGGATCTACGACAAAGTCTATGAACTGACAGCATCTGGCCAACACTTTGTGGTGCAGGTCTACGCTCAGTAATCATTAACTGAGGACCGCGTCGGAGCCTCATGACCTCCGGCGCGGTACCGAAGCAGCCCTCAGCTCGCTCCTACAATGCCTTTGGCTGAAGCGCCACCCATTCATCAATGGGGCCACGGTTACCAACAAAGGTGCCGCCACCGAACCTTACCGCCAGTTTATTAACCGCGTTCAGGGCTGTCGTCACCGCGCCCTCTGCCCAACCGCCAGTGAAAGACACATCATCTCCAGCAATAATGAACCCATCCGGGTTCCCACTATGCACACCGTTCATGAACTGCGAAAACAACAGGCGCTGGTATTCGTACTGCCCCGGCAGATTCATCTTGAAAGCACAAAGAAAAAACGGCTGCTCTTCCCAGTTGATTTCCACAAAGGGATCGGTCATGCCGAACTCCGCTGCAAGGTCCAGTTGGTGGTGGGCATACACCGAGTCCAACAAGGTCGAACATAGTGCAGCATGGGAAGGCAACGGCGTCGTGCGATCCCCCATGAACTTGAGGCTGTCGTCGTTCCAGGTGTAAGACAAAAACATTCCGCTGCCCTTGTAGGCGCCTTGACTCGCCGCGTAATCCAACAGGTAAGTGCCACGGGTAATCCGGTCCGACAAGGTCACACTCATCTTGTACTGATGGTCCACCCCGATATCGGTCCAGAAAGGTCGCTTGGTCTGGGCGAATATTTTGGCCGACTGCATGTAGTGGGTGTACATCACCGCTTCCCATTCCTTGACGGACAGCAGGCTATTCATGGCGTTGAAATGATCGATGCCGCTCATATAGCGAAATTTGTCCAGAATCCGCTTCTGGGGTGTGTAGATCACGGCAGGGAAGGTGTATTGACGTTCGCCCCCCTGGTTATGATCAAAGATGTACACGTCGAACTCGCCGTCTTGGCGCCTTATGATCTGCCGCACCTCCTGCCCGAAAACCTGGGGAATGACTTGAGCGCTCAGGCTTGCGACGGTAGTGCCCGAAGGCCAGTGGGCCATGCTGTCGCCCATCGCATCCGGGCTGCGCGCCCATAACCGACAAGGCAGTTCGGTAGAGCCGTCGTACATCAACTTGTGGTTGGTATCCAGGCCGGTGTACAACACCCGTAACACCTCTAGAAAGCAGTTCGGATAGTCGGTATTCCACCCTCCCGTCCCAAACCCGATCTGGCCAAACAGGTCGATGTCCTCCCGACTCCAACCGGCCTGTTCCACCATGGCGGCAAAAAAGCTGAGATTGTCCCAACCTGCATCCAGAATCGCATTCCACAACGTCTTGATCTTCGCCTGGTCAACGCTGCCCTCGGACATTGCCGCTTCCATTTCAGTGAAATGGATCGGGGCCTGTTCCAGAAAAACCTCAAACAACTTACGCTCGATTTCCAGGTATTCATCGGGCAAATTCTTGCCTTCGTAATAGACCTGTTTGTGTTGATAGTCGACCACCGTACTGAGAGTTGCAGCCGAGCCTGGGTTGGGAAAATCCGCCGAGTTGGCGCTCATGCCGACCTTGTCGAAATAGTGCATCAGCGCCTTGCCAGAAACGGGAAAACGCATGGCCCCCATTTCGCAGATAACACTGTTGGCCGGGTCTTGTGGGTCGCCCACTACATAGGAATAGAATCGCCCACCCATGCGATGACTGGCCTCCACGACCACGGGATGCAAACCCATGCGCAGGGCTTCATAAGCCGCGACAAGGCCGGCGACGCCAGCCCCCACGATCAAGACCTTGCTGCCGTGGGCACTGTTGGAAACCTGCGCCAACGCCGTCCCGTTGCTGGCAGCCTGGTTGAGGAACCGGGCGTAGTGAAAAGGAAAATCGGGGATAAGCGCGGTGACATCATCGGTCAGTAAGCGCGCAGCGCCTTTACTACGAGAAGGGATAGCAGACATGTCGAGCATCCTTGGCTGGATAAAGGACGTCCACCTACTGCTCTATTACTAAGGGCGACAACGACGCGTTCGTTCATCAGCGTAGAAGATTGTAGGAATTGTCTCTATATCGCTTGGGAATAAGAAAGTCCGATATCAGCCAATCCTCACTTCTGCAAGGTTTTGCGCACTCAGTTCAGAGATTTCTGAAGTGATTATTTGCAAATACCGATTCAATCGTACATTTGCTTGTAAGACTCTTCATCGATCACTCAATAAAAACAGATCGTGAAACCTATGAACATGCCCTGCGACCAAGCGGCAGCTCCCCGTCCCGCGCTGAAAATAGAAACCCGTTCCATTGACTATGTGCCGCGCAATGAACGCCACGGCAAAGTCTGGCATCAAGCGCCGTTCTGGTTCACCGGTAACTTCGTACTCACTACCATGGTCACCGGGTTTACCGGCGCAGCCTTGGGGTTGAGCCTGGTCTACGCCATCCTGGCGATTGTCATCGGCGTGTGCCTTGGCACGTTCGCGATGGCCTTCCACGCCAACCAGGGGCCGCGCATGGGCTTGCCGCAGATGATTCAGTCGCGGGCGCAATTCGGCTTGCGCGGGGCAATCGTGCCCTTTATCGCGGTGGTCTTCGTGTACATCGGTTTTAACGTGTTCAACGTGATTCTCGCCACAGACGCCATTAATACCGTGCTGCCCGGCAATCGGACACCGTGGTATGCCTTGATGATCATCCTGGCCGTGGTGATCGCTGTGATCGGCCATGACCTGTTGCACACCGTGCAACGCTGGCTGACCTACGTGATGATCAGCGTGTTCGCGGTCCTGACGGTGGCTGCCGTGATGACCTTGCAGGCCGACACGGCGGTGGTCGACGCTCATTTTTCCTGGTCGGCGTTTCTGATTCAGCTTTCAGCCGCGGCGGGCTACCAGATCAGCTATGCCGTCTACGTCTCGGACTACTCGCGCTACCTGCCCTATAACACGCCGTCGCGCAGTGTTATTGGCTGGACGTACCTGGGCGCTGCCGGCTCGGCGCTGTGGCTGATGTCGCTGGGAGCCTTTCTCGCCTCGGCGCTGCCCTCACCCGATGCCATCGGCAGCGTGCAGGCCGTGGGCAATCAATTGCTTCCGGGATTTGGCACCTTTACCGTGCTGATCGCAGTACCCGCGCTGGTCGGCATCATGGCGGTCAACTGCTATGGCGCGATGCTCACCGGGATCAGTGCCATTGATGGGTTCATCTCGATAAAGCCTCGCCTGAAAAGTCGAATCATTGGCATCAGCCTAGTGGCCGCCGTGATTTTTGGAATCGCCCTGAGCATCCCGCAAAGCTATCTGCACAGCTTCAATAACTTCGTACTCATGATGTTGTATTTCCTCGTGCCCTGGACGGCGGTGAACCTGGCGGATTTCTACGCAGTACGAAAAGGGCGCTACGCAATCAGCGATCTGTTTAACCCAGCCGGCATCTACCGCCGCTGGTCAAGTACAGGGCTCACCGCTTATTTCCTGGGCATCGCGGCGATGATCCCGTTCATGTCCCTGGGCTTTTACCAAGGGCCGGCGGCACTGTGGCTGGGCGGAGCTGACATTGCATTCGTGGTGGGCCTGGTCGTGTCGGCCACCACCTACTGCATCATGGCCCGCGGCATCGACCACGCCCGCGAGGCCCGTGCCATTAAGGCCAGTGAACGCCTGTTAGAGAGGAAATAGCCATGACATTGGCAACGGTTGCTTGCCATCAACTGGCGCCCCGTATTGGCGACCTTGATTACAACAGGGCGCTCAGTGAGAGCGCGATCCGTGACGCAAGCGCCCTCGCGGTGCAAGTCATCGTTCTGCCGGAACTGATGCAAAGCGGGTACGCCTTCGATAATCGCGAGGAGGCGTATGCGGCCTCCGAGGCCGATGACGGCCCAACGCTGAGCCTATGGCGTGCCCTGGCCAATGAACTGGATATCATCATCGTCGCCGGTTTCTGTGAGCGTCTGAGCGCTGGGCGAGTCGCCAATAGCGTTGCGCTGGTCCAACCCGCAGGCCGGCTGACGGTGTATCGCAAAGGCCACTTATGGAATCGGGAAAAGCTGATCTTCACGCCGGGCACCGAACCGCCTCCTGTCGTCGACACCCAAGTCGGGCGGATCGCCACAATGGTTTGCTACGACCTCGAACTGCCGGAGTGGGTCCGCCTTGCAGCCTTGGCCGGCGCCGACCTGCTATGCGCTCCGGTGAACTGGCCAGAGGGTCCGCGTCCGGCTGGCGAGCGGCCGGGAGAAATTGTCCGCCTCCAAGCCAACGCTGCCGTCAATCGCATGTTCATTGCCGCCTGCGACCGCTACGGCGAGGAGCGCGGCGTCAACTGGGTTGGCGGCTCGACCATCGTCGATGCCGACGGCTACCCATTGGCTGGCGCAGCCTCCCACCAACGCGAACAGCGGTTAGTCGCTCAGTTGCCACTGGCAGAGGCCAGGAACAAGTTTATCAGCGAGCATAACCACGTTCACCAAGACCGCCGACCGGGCTTGTACTGACCCTCAGAACTCAATCCGCACGTCACCCTTGGGCACACTGCAGCACGATAGGATGTAGCCTTCGGCTTCGTCCTCTTCGGTAATCCCGCCGTTGTGCTCCATCTCCACCTCGCCGCCCAGCTTCATCACCTTGCACGTACCGCAGATGCCCATGCCGCAGGCCTTGGGGATCAGCAGGCCGAGCTTGGCGGCCGCGGCGTGCACGGTCTCCCCCGGCGCCACGCGAATGCTCTTGCCGGACGCGATAAATTCCACTTGATGCAGGTCCGCCAGGTCGATCTCCGGCGCATCCGCCGCTTGCTCGGCCTGCTCCACCGCATCGGCACGGGCTTCCGGTGGTGTCGCGCCAAAGGATTCTTCGTGATAACGGGTCATGTCGAAACCGGCGACTTCCAGCAAACGCTTCACTGCGTTCATGTACGGCGTAGGGCCGCAGCAGAACACTTCGCGCTCCAGGAAGTCCGGCACCATCAGCTCCAGCATCTTGTGGTTCAGATAGCCGCGATACCCGGCCCAGGGCTCACCCAGGCCGTGTTTTTCGCAAATCAGGTGCAGGCTGAAGTTGTCGATCCGCGACGCCATGTGCTCCAGCTCGCGGTGATAGATGATGTCCTTGGGCGAGCGGGCGCTGTGGATAAAGGTCATGTCGACGTTGGCGTTGGTGTCGTAGAACCAGCGCGCCATGGACATCACCGGCGTAATCCCGACCCCACCGCTGAGGTACAGCACTTTAGGGCTTGGGAAGTCGATGGCATTGAACAGCCCGACGGGGCCGTGTACGGCCAACTCCTGGCCTTCGTGCAACGTATCGTGCAGCCAGTTGGAAACCCGGCCGCCGGGTACGCGCTTGATGGTCACCGAAAAGCTGTAAGGCACCGACGGTGAGCTGGAAATCGTGTACGAGCGCATGATCGGCTGGCCTTCGATTTCCAGCTCCAGGGTGACGAATTGCCCCGGCTTGAAAAAGAACAGGATCGGCTGATCGGCCATAAAGCAGAAGGTGCGCACATCCCAGGTTTCCTGGATGACTTTGACGCAGCGGACGATGTGCCGACCATTGGCCCAGGTCTGGGTGGTTACCGGATTCAGGAAATTATTGGACATGTTGTTCTCCACCGCCGACGTCGGCCTTATGGTGGCGATTCTGCGTAACGCGAGAACCACCCATTTACCTATCTGCGACATTCACATACTTACGGCGACCAGCCCCCAAAGACAGGGGCTTGCGCGTCGGGATCAGATTGGGCCATGTCGCCCATGGATAAGGTTCGACGTGACGCCGGGCCCACACTCGCTCCCAACAAAGACGCGTTCTTTACGCCTTGCACAGCACCAACCGTAGCCACTATTCGCCGGCCACACAGAATGGCCATGAGGACACACACGATGGACGTCACCGCAACCTTAAGCTTGGGCGATCCGCTGGAACCCGCACGCAAGGCCACCGCGCAAATGCTGCAAGAGCGCGAGCGCACTTTTTCGCTGCCGCAGCCGTTTTACTCTGATGAGCGGCTGTTCGATATCGACATGCAGGAGATCTTCCAGAAAGAGTGGTTGATCGCCGGCATGACCTGCGAAATCCCCACCAAGGGCAACTACCTCACCCTGCAAGTGGGCAAGAACCCGATCATCGTGATCCGAGGGGCCGACGGCGTGGTGCATGCGTTCCACAACGTCTGCCGCCACCGTGGCTCACGCTTGTGCACCAGCGACAAGGGCAAGGTCGCCAAATTGGTCTGCCACTACCACCAGTGGACCTACGAGCTGGACGGCCGCCTGCTGTTCGCCGGCACCGAGATGGGCGCCGATTTCGACATGAAGCAGTACGGTTTGAAGCCGGTGAACGTGAAGACTGCTGGTGGCTACATCTTTATCAGCCTGGCCGAAAACCCACCGGCCATCGATGACTTCCTGTCGACGCTCAGCCATTACATGGAACCCTACGACATGGAGAACACCAAGGTGGCGATCCAGACCACCTTGTTCGAAAAAGCCAACTGGAAGCTGGTGCTGGAAAACAACCGCGAGTGCTACCACTGCAACGCGTCACACCCCGAACTGCTGAAAACCCTGCTGGAGTGGGACGACGTTACCGACCCGCGCGCCGACCAGGCGTTCAAGGATCACGTGGCCGCTTCCGCTGCCGCCTGGGATGCCGAAAAGATCCCTTACGCCCACGCCAGCTTCGGCCTGCGTAACCGCATTGTGCGCATGCCGCTGCTCAAGGGCACTGTGTCGATGACCCTGGATGGCAAACAAGGCTGCGCCAAGCTCATGGGCCGCATCAAGAACCCGGATCTGGGCTCGATGCGCATCCTGCACCTGCCCCACTCCTGGAACCACTGCATGGGCGACCACATCATTGTGTTCACCGTGTGGCCGATCAGCGCCCAGGAAACCATGGTCACCACCAAGTGGATCGTGCACAAGGACGCCGTGGAAGGCGTGGACTACGACGTGGAGCGCATGCGCCAGGTGTGGGACGCCACCAACGACCAGGACCGCCGCCTGGCCGAAGAGAACCAGCGCGGGATCAACTCCACCGCCTACCAGCCAGGCCCTTACTCCAAGACCTATGAGTTTGGCGTGGTTAATTTTGTGGATTGGTACAGCGAGCGCATGTTGAGCAACCTGGGCGCTGCTCCGGCGCCGTACCTCAAAGGTGTGGCAGCACACGAATAACTGACACCTATGGATCACACTGTAGGAGCGAGCTTGCTCGCGAAAAACTCACAGGCACCGTGTTTATCCAGGAAGCACGCGTTATCGTTGACGTTTTTCGCGAGCAAGAACTAGGCGTCCCCCTCGCTCCTACAAGCCGTTAGCGCCCTGCCCTACAGCCTTTACCCAACAACTTATCCACAAAGCCACCCACAGCAATTGTGGGCAAGTACGCTGTGCACGCAAATTAAATCAAGAAAATCCGTGACTTATTTAAACTTGCGGGTTTTATCTTAAGCTGTTCATTTATTGATCAAACCTACAAGAGCCTTGTTTGGCGTGGCTTTCAGCGGTAAGCGAACACCTTATCCACAGATGCACCAACAGACTTTGGGGGCAACTTTGTCCGGGTTGTGGAAAAGCCTGGGAAACCCTCATAAATCGGGGATGTGCCGCAGTTAAAAACGCGAAAAAGTTAGATTTGATCAATTATTAACCAATCCTGCGAAAGCCACGTTTCATAAGGCCTGTAGCGGATAGCGAACATCTTATCCACAAAAGCGCCAACAGACTTTGGGGGCAAGTCGAGGCATTGAGCCGATGAAAACCTGAGCAAAAACCGAGAGTTAGGCTGGTTATTTTTCGTACAAAGGGCTGGAGAGCTTGATACGCCGGGCTTGTGGACAGCCGCGAACAGGTTATCCACAGGCGGATCAACAGGTCTTGTGGGTAAGCCAGCTCCCACAAGGTTTGGTGGTGGTCAGGTATCAGCGTACGACACCCTCTTCTACAAGAAGCTTGAGAATCGCCTGCGCGCCTTCTTCGGCGCTGACGCCCTTGAGCACCTGCCCCCCACCCCCACTGGCCTTGGCCGTGGCAGCCTTCATCCGATCGGCGCCGCTCTTGGCCTTGATCACCTTGAGGCGCTTGGGCCGGGGCTTGGCCGGTTGCAGCAGTGCGCCTGTGAATAACTCATCCTGTTCAATCTCGACGTCATGGGCGGCCAGTTCACCCCGTTGCGCCGGGCCGTAGGCGCTCTGGCGTGGCTTGGGCGCGGCGTTATCCACAGTGGCAAGAAACGGCAGGCGCACCTTCAAGCGCCGCCGCTGGCCGCGAGGCAACGCCTGCAGCACCAGGGCTACGCCGGCGTCGATGGACTCCACCTGCGCCAGCCCCACAATCAGCGGCCAGCCCAGTTGTTCGGCCAACAGGAACGGCAGCATCCCCGAACCTTCGCCGGTTTCTGCCTGGCTTCCGGTCAGTACCACTTGGGCGCCCGCGTCGCGCAGATACTCGCTGAGCACCGGCAACGCATCGGCGCCCGCCGGCTGTTCGAGTACCTGCAGTTGCGGCAGGCCCATGCCCAGGTAGCTGCGCAGGGTCGGTTCGCTGACATCACCCGCGTGCAGTACCTGCAACCTATCCCCAGCCAGTTGCAGCCCCAGCTCGACCGCGCGCGCGTCCTGCTCGGCGCGGCGTGGGCGCCCGGAGGTGGGGTGAGCGCCGATGGACACCAGGCTGAATACAGTGTTCGTCATGGTCATATCCTCAGGCTGCATCGCGCTTGGCGCCGTTGCGGTAGGTTTCGACCGCTGCGATCAAAGCGTTGAGTATCGCGGCGCTTTCGCCAATCACCGACAGGTCGGCACGCTTGATCATGTCGCAACCCGGGTCGAGGTTGATTGCCACCACCTTGTCGCAGGCACCAATGCCTTGCAGGTGCTGGATCGCCCCGGAAATCCCGACGGCTACGTACACCCGCGCAGTGACCCAGGTACCGCTGGCGCCGACCTGGCGATCACGCGCCATGAAGCCATCATCCACCGCCACCCGCGAGGCGCCTTCGGTGGCGCCCAGAGCCGCAGCGGTCTGGTGGAACAGCGCCCAGTCCTTCACACCGTTGCCACCGGAGAAAATGAACTCGGCCTCGGCCATTGGAATCGCTGCCGGGTCGACCGCCACCGCGCCGAGGTCTTCGATACGCGGCAAACTGCGCGCCAGGCCTGTGGATAATTCCACGGGCAAGACTTCGTGGCGGGTCTCGCTGACCGGATCGGCACATTCGGCGGCGGCGAGGATCAGACGGGGCAACGGTCGCGCCAGGTCTTCCTGGCCGGCACCGGCCCGGCCGATGCATTCATCGCCCTTGATCTGCCACACCCGCGTTGCCGGGCGTTCCTTGAGGCTGGCGGCAAAACGTCGCCCCAGTTCGCCACCACCGCTGCGGCTGTCTGGCAGCAGCCAGTGGCGCGGGCTGAATTGGTTATCCACAGCACGCAAACCCTGCACGCGTTGCTCCGGTGCATAACCTTCGAATTCATGCCCCTCCAGCACCAGCAGTCGGTCGACGCCGGCGGTGGCAAAGGCGCTTTCCTTGTGTTCACCGAACACCACCGCCAACACCGCGCCGTCACTGCCGGCCAGTTGGCGCGCCAGGCCAAGCAGGTCGCGGTCGTGGCTGCTCAGGCGGCCGCCGACCATGTCTGGCACCACGTTGATGTAGAACGCCGGGACCGGCACCTGATGCAGCGGCAATTGCACTTCCACCGCCGCGGTACGCTTGGCTGCGCCGCCCTGCTGGGCACCACTGCGGTCGATGCGCTTGATGCCGTTGGGGCCGATAAAACCGACACCATGCACGTTTTTGCGAATGATGCCGTTGGGGCCCATCCAACTGTGTTGCACCGGCTGCATGGCCGCGTGCAACGGGTGCAGGCGGTTACGGGCGATCCATTCGGCCCGTGGGTCGCGGCGGATAATGTCGCTCATCAGTGCACCTCCGCAGGTTCACGCTTGAGGGGGGCTTTGGCTGGCGCGGCGTCTTCAAGCAACGCGTCGGCGACCAGCTCGGCGATGTCTTTGATCAACGGGCGTGGTTCGACCACGCCTTCCAGCATCGCGGTGCATTGCGGGCAACCCACGGCCACCAGTTCGGCACCGGTTTCGCGGATGTCGTCCATGCGCATATCGGGAATGCGTTGCTTACCGGGAATGTCGGTGATCGGCGCGCCGCCGCCGCCACCGCAGCAGCGTGAACGGAAGCCCGAGCGTTGCATTTCCTTGACCTCGATACCCAACGCCCGCAGCACTTGACGCGGCGCCTCGTATTCACCGTTGTAGCGGCCCAGGTAGCACGGGTCGTGGTAGGTCACGCTGTTGCCTTTGTGCTGGCCCAGGTTCAGCGCGCCCTCGCCAATCAGCTCGGCCATGAAGGTGCTGTGGTGCTGCACCCGGTAGTTGCCGTTGAAGGCACCGTATTCGTTTTTCAGCACATGGAAACTGTGCGGGTCGCAGGTGACGATGCGCTTGAAACTGTACTTGGCCAGGGTCTGGATATTGCGCGTGGCCAGCAGCTGGAATGTCGCTTCATCGCCGAGGCGGCGCGCCACGTCACCGCTGTCGCGTTCTTCCAGGCCAAGCACGGCGAAGTCGACCTTGGCGGCCTTGAGCACTTTTACGAAGGCGCGCAGGGTACGTTGGTTACGCATGTCGAAGGCGCCATCGCCGACCCAGAACAGCACATCGCAACTGCCATTGTCGCTGAGCAGCGGCAGGTTCAGGTCTGCCGCCCAGTTCAGGCGACCACCGGGGGCAAAGCCGCCAGGGTTGTCAGTAGCGATCAGGTTTTCCAGGACTTCGGCGCCCTTGTTCGGCGTAGCGCCTTTTTCCAGGGTGAGATGGCGGCGCATGTCGACGATGGCGTCCACGTGCTCGATCATCATCGGGCACTCTTCCACGCAGGCGCGGCAGGTGGTGCACGACCACAGGGTCTCGGCGTCCACCAGGCCGTTGACGATCGGCTGGTGCGGGTTGCCGCCGTGTTCGCCCACCGGTTTGCCGGGGTACGGGCTGCCGGCGAACTTGGCATCGGTGCCACCGGCCAGGCCGACCACCATGTCCTGGATGAGTTTTTTCGGGTTCAATGGCTGGCCGGCGGCAAACGCCGGGCACGCCGCTTCGCACTTGCCGCACTGCACGCAGGCGTCAAAGCCAAGCAATTGGTTCCAGGTGAAGTCCTTGGGCTTTTCCACGCCCAGCGGTGCGGTTTTATCGCTCAGATCCAACGGTTTCAACCCGGTGGAGCGGCCACCGCCAAAGCGTTCGGCGCGGCGGTGCCAGGCCAGGTGCAGGGCACCGGCGAAGGCGTGTTTCATCGGCCCGCCCCAGGTCATGCCTAAGAACATTTCGGACACGCCCCACAACACGCCCACGCTCAGCAATGCCGCGAGCAACCAGCCGCCGAAGTCAGCGGGCAGAATCCCGGCCACCGGCAAGGTCACCAGGAAGAAGCTCGCCGAGAAGGCCATCAGGCTTTTCGGCAGGCGCATCCACGGGCCTTTGGACAGGCGCGCAGGCGGATTGCGGCGGCGCAGGTACATGAAGATCGCGCCGACAAACATCAATGTCGACGCCAGCAGCAGCGCATAGCCAAGGATGCGGCTCTGCAGGCCGAAGCCGTGCACCACAATCGCCAGCAGCGCCGACAGCACAAAGCCCAGCGCCGTCGCAACGTGGGTGTTGGCGATGTATTTGTCACGGGCGACCACGTGGTGCAGGTCGACCATGTAGCGCTTGGGCATGGCCAGCAGGCCACCGAGCAGGTCGACTTTGGATGCGCGGCCACGGCGCCACATGTTCACCCGGCGCAGGGCGCCGAGGACGGCGAGGCCCAGGGCGGCAAAGAGCAGGATGGGAAGAAGGGTATTCAGCATGGTGAAGCTCCCGAAGACCACACAGGTCTACTGTGAAACTGGCCCTGAATGTGGGAGCGGGCTTGCTCGCGAAGACGGCGTGTCAGTCGATGCATCCAGTGCCTGATACACCGCCTTCGCGAGCAAGCCCGCTCCCACATTTGACCGAGTTCACCTCGTCAGAAATCCTTGCACAAGCGCAGGGCGTCATAGATGGCGGCGTGGGTATTGCGCTGGGCCACACAGTCACCAATGCGGAACAGCAAGTACCCCTCGCCCGCTTCGCTCAAGCAGGGCTGCGGCTTGATCGCAAACAAGGCTTCAACGTCGATCTGGCCCTTGTTGCGCGAACCTTCCTTGAGCCCGTAGTAAATGGCCTCGTCCGGACGCACGCCGTTCTCCACCACCACCTGGTCGACCACCCGCTCCTCTTTGGCGCCGGTGTATTCGTTCTCCAGCACGGCCACCAGCTTGTCGCCCTCGCGGTAGACCTTTTCCAGCATCATGTCGCCGGTCATGATCACTTCCTTGGGGTACATGCTGCGGTAGTACGTGGGGAACGACGTACCGCCGATCGCCACGCCCGGCTTGATGTCGTCGGTGACGATTTCCACCTGGCTGCCTTTGTCGGCCAAGAAGTCGGCCACCGACATGCCGGTGAATTCACAGATGGTGTCGTACACCAGCACGTTCTTGCCCGGCGCCACCTTGCCGTCGAGCACGTCCCAACTGCTCACCACCAAGCCTTCGGCGGCGCCCCAGTGTTCGTTCTGCTCGATGAACGGATGACCGCCCACCGCCAGCACCACCACGTCCGGACGCACGTCCAGGATGGTCTCGGCATCGGCTGCAACACCCAGGCGCAGGTCGACTTTCAAGCGCGCCAGTTCCAGTTGATACCAACGGGTGATACCGGCGATCTGGTCACGCTGCGGCGCTTTCGACGCGGTGGTGATTTGCCCGCCGATAAACTCTTTTTTCTCGAACAGCGTCACGTCGTGGCCACGTTCAGCCGCCACGCGCGCGGCTTCCATCCCGGCCGGGCCGGCGCCCACCACAACCACCTTGCGCTTGGGCCCGGTGGACTTCTCGATGATGTGCGGCACGCCCATGTATTCACGGGAGGTCGCGGCGTTCTGGATGCACAGCACATCCAGGCCCTGGTACTGGCGGTCGATGCAGTAGTTGGCGCCCACGCACTGCTTGATCTGGTCGATCTGGCCCATCTTGATCTTGGCGATCAGGTGCGGGTCGGCAATGTGCGCACGGGTCATGCCGACCATGTCCACATAGCCGCCTTCCAGAATGCGCGTGGCCTGGTTCGGGTCCTTGATGTTCTGCGCGTGCAGCACCGGCACCTTGACCACTTCCTTGATGCCGGCCGCCAGGTGCAGGAACGGCTCCGGCGGGTAGCTCATGTTCGGGATGACGTTGGCCAGGGTGTTGTGGGTGTCGCAACCCGAGCCCACCACACCGATGAAATCGAGCATGCCAGTGTCGTCGTAGTACTTGGCGATTTGCTTCATGTCCTCGTGGGACAAGCCGTCCGGGTGGAACTCGTCGCCGCACAGGCGCATGCCCACGCAGAAGTCGTCACCCACCTCTGCACGCACGGCCTTCAACACTTCCAGGCCGAACTTCATGCGGCCCTCGAAAGTGCCGCCCCATTCGTCGGTACGCTTGTTGACCCGCGGGCTCCAGAACTGGTCGATCATGTGCTGGTGCACGGCCGACAATTCCACCCCGTCCAGGCCACCGGCCTTGGCCCGGCGCGCAGCCTGGGCGTAGTTGCCAATCACGCGCCAGATCTCTTCCGGCTCGATGGTCTTGCAGGTGGCACGGTGCACCGGCTCACGCACGCCGGACGGCGACATCAGGGTCGGCCAGTTGAAGCCGTCCCACCGCGAGCGCCGGCCCATGTGGGTAATCTGGATCATGATCTTGGCGCCATGCTTGTGCATGGCATCGGCCAGGTTCTGGAAGTGCGGGATGATGCGGTCGGTGGACAGGTTCACCGACGCCCACCATTCCTGCGGGCTGTCGATGGCCACCACCGAGGAGCCGCCGCAGATCGCCAGGCCAATACCGCCCTTGGCTTTCTCTTCGTAGTACTTCACATAGCGGTCGGTGGTCATGCCGCCGTCGGTGGCATACACCTCGGCATGCGCAGTGCTGAGCACCCGGTTGCGGATGGTCAGTTTGCCGATCTGGATCGGCTGGAACATTGCTTCGAAAGCCATGGCACGGTCCTCGGCTTACAACGGTTTGACGGTGAACAAACCATCATCGTGGCCCTCTTCGGAGCCTCCGTAGACTTGTTCGGCGACAGTGCGGATCTTGCTGCCACGCGCTTGCAGGATCTGGTCCATGGCGCCGGCAAACCAGCCGGTGAACATGTAGTCCACCTTGCGACCGACCTTGCCGTACACATAGACGAACGCCGAGTGTTCCAGCTTGACGCTGGCGGTGCCTTTGTCCAGGTCGATGTCCTGGATCTTGAACAGGCCCCAACCGCGTTGCGACAGGCGCTTCATGTAGTGTTCGAACACCGCAACGCCTTCCAGGCCGTGGCATTCAGCTTCTTTTTCACACCAGTGCCAAGCGGACTTGTAGCCAGCCTTGTAGAGGATCTCGGCGTAGGCGTCAGCGCCCAGCACTTCTTCGATGCCCATATGGTTGTTGACGAAGAAATGGCGTGGCACGTACAGCATCGGCAGGGCGTCGGAGGTCCAGACACCGGTTTCGCTGTCGACTTCGATAGGCAATTGCGGGGCGATCTTGGCCATGGAAACTTAACTCCAGAAAATTCGTTTTGATGCCCGCCGCGCGGATGGCGGCGGGTGAAGGATTAAGCGAGCAGTGGCTTATTCGCCCCAGACGTCCTTGAGTACGTTGACCCAGTTCTCGCCCATGATCTTGCGCACCACGCGCTCGCTGTGGCCGCGCTTGAGCAGGGTCTCGGTGAGGTTGGGGAACTCGCCCACGGTGCGGATGCCCAGCGGGTTGATGATCTTGCCGAAGCTGGTCAGGCGGCGGGCGTAACCCTTGTCATGGGTGAGCATTTCGAAGAAATCCTGGCCATGGCCCTGGGTGAAGTCGGTGCCGATGCCGATCGCGTCTTCGCCGACGATGTTCATGGTGTATTCGATGGCTTCGGCGTAGTCGTCGATGGTCGAGTCGATGCCCTTGGCAAGGAACGGCGCAAACATGGTCACGCCGACAAAACCGCCATGGTCGGCGATGAACTTCAGCTCTTCATCGGACTTGTTGCGCGGGTGCTCTTTAAGCCCGGACGGCAGGCAGTGGGAGTAGCACACCGGCTTTTTCGATTCGAGGATGACCTCTTCGCTGGTCTTGGAGCCGACGTGGGACAGGTCGCACATGATGCCGACGCGGTTCATCTCGCCGACGATCTCACGCCCGAAACCCGAGAGGCCGCCATCGCGCTCATAGCAACCGGTGCCCACCAGGTTCTGGGTGTTGTAGCACATCTGCACCACGCCCACGCCGAGCTGCTTGAAGATCTCGACATAGCCGAGCTGGTCCTCAAAGGCATGGGCATTCTGGAAGCCGAAGATGATGCCGGTCTTGCCCTGCTCCTTGGCGCGGCGGATGTCGGCGGTGGTTTTCACCGGGATCACCAGGTCGCTGTTTTCGCGGATCAGGGTCTGGCTGGCAACGATGTTGTTGATCGTGGCCTGGAAGCCTTCCCACACCGACACCGTGCAATTGGCGGCGGTGAGGCCACCTTTGCGCATGTCTTCGAACAGGTCGCGGTTCCACTTGGCAATAATCAGACCGTCGATAACGATGCTGTCGGCGTGCAACTCGGCTGGGCTCATCAGGCGTCCCCTTATTGGCGATTCATGCGCCGAATCGTCTGCCGGCGCTTTGGGGCCAGCATATGCCCAGGCACCGACGGAGCCGGGTGCAAAAACGACAGGGGAATTGCCGAAAGCGTCAATCCGCGACAAAGGCTGCGAAGACAGGCCCCACGGTCGGCTGTTCTTTGTCTTACGCTTGAGCCAGAATTCCTCATCACCTGATATGAGACGGCGCAATGAAATCGATTTTCCTGGCTTTGGCACTCATCGCAACCACCGCCCACGCGGCCGAAGACCCCGACAGCACGCCGTGCGACGGTATCGAGAACGACCAGCAAACCCTGGAATGCGCCACCTACAACAAAACCACCGCCGAGCAATTGCTCAAGGATAACTATCAGGGGTTGCTGGAGCGCATGGGTTCGACCTACGGCAGCGACAAGACCAAACTGGCGGACATTACCGCCCGTCTGAAGGATGCCCAGCAAAAATGGGAAAAACTGCGCGACGCCGATTGTGCAGTGGACACCTTCCCGGCGGTAACCGGCACCAAGGCCTATGCCATTGCGCACAACGACTGCCTGGCGCGGATGAGTGATGAGCGGTCGGAGTTTTTGGAGTCGATTGGCCAGGAATAAGCGACAATCGCGCCACTTTCTCTTTTGATCAAGGCTACTCATGACTCTCTGCGGCATCGAAATCAAAGGCAGCGAAGCCATCATCGCCGTCGCCTCCCTGGACAACCAGGCGCTGACCCACGTCGCCCTGGCCACCAAGAAAATCGCCCTCGACGATGACGACGAAGCGGCCAACGTCAAAGCCTTTGCCGCCCAGGCAAAAGCATTCGTCCAGGCCAACGGCATCACGCGCATTGCCATTAAGAAGCGCAGCAAAAAAGGCGAGTTCGCCGGTGGCCCGACGACGTTCAAGATTGAAGGGGTGTTTCAGTTGCTGGATGGGGTGGAGGTGACGCTGCTGTCGCCGCAGACCATCAATGCACAGAACAAGAAGCACACCTTTGATCTGCCCGCGACGCTCAACAAGTATCAGCACGAGGCCTATAAAACAGCCTGCTCAGGCCTGATGAAGAAATAACTGCGCGTCAGCTTTTGACGCAGTGCTCCAGGCCGTGCCCGCCGCCTTCGTATTCTGGGCCGTAGTAATACTTGACGAAGGACACCTTGCCTTCTGGGGTAGGTGTTACTTGGGCGACACCCACACCAAAGTCTTTCAAGGCAGGGTCGGTGTGGGCGAAGTAGATACCCAGGGTATCGGCAGTCCCGGCGGCCATGCCTTCATAGCGGGACTTGTCTTCCAGGGTCAGAGTGAAGGTGTAGGCCGCATATTTGCCAGTGCTTTGCTTGGCGTCGAGTTTCATGTCGACAACGCCTTTGAAGTTGCCGATATGTTTGTCCTGGCCAGTGCACTCATAACGCCCGCTGTAATCGGCGCCCGTGAAAGGCGCTGGCGCCTGGGCGGCCCACACTGGGGTGGACGCGAGTGCGATCAGAGTGATTAGTTTTTTCAGCATGCCAACCTCTTATGGTTACGTAAGGAACCCTTTGAACGTTAGCAGTCCGTTTCCAGTAATCGCCCGCAACCTTGCAAAACAAGAATATTCCCACACCACCACATGCGCTTCCTGACACCACACTACTTACCAATGTAGGAGCTGGCTTGCCTGCGATGGCGGCGGGTCAGCACTGCATAGGCCAACTGATACATCGCAATCGCAGGCAAGCCAGCTCCCACCTTGAATCTGCACCAACGCTTAAACCACCTCCCGTCGCCGGTCCTCCCTAGGGCATTTGGCGAACCTGGCTCGATAACTTCGCGTGAAATACGACGGTGACTCAAACCCGCACGCAATACTCACTTCCAGCACGCTCATGTCGCTCTGGCGCAGCAGTTTGCGGGCTTTTTCCAGGCGCAGGCCAAGGTAGAAGTTACTGGGGGTGTCGTTGAGGTGCAGGCGAAACAGCCGCTCCAGTTGGCGTCGGGTGACCTTGATTGTTTCGGCCAGGGCCAAGGTGCTCAGGGGCGGTTCGGTGTGCTGTTCCATTTCGCCGATCACGTGCACCAGCTTCTTGTTATTGATGCCGTAGCGCGTGGCGATCTGCATGCGCTGGTGGTCTTTGCGCGGGCGGATGCGGCTTAGTACGAATTGCTCGGAAACCTGGATAGCCAGCTCCGGGCCGTGGGCCTGGGCGATGAGGTCGAGCATCAGGTCGATGGAGGCCGTGCCGCCGGCGCAGGTGATGCGGCGCCGGTCGATTTCGAACAGTTCCTGGGTCACGCTCAGGTGCGGATAGGCTTCCTTGAAGGCGTCGATGGCTTCCCAGTGCAAGGTCAAGCGGTGGCCGTCGAGCAGGCCCGCCTCGGCCAGCACGCAGGCGCCGGTGTCGATGGCGCCGAGGGTCACACCCTCATGGTCGAGGCGGCGCAGCCAATGCTCCAGGGCGGGCGTGGCGAACTGCAGGGGTTCGAAACCGGCCACCACCAGTAAAGTCGCGCCTTTTTTCAGCGGCTCAAGCGCGGCGTCGGCGTTGACCGACATACCGTTGCTCGCCAGCACCGCGCCGCCATCGGCACTCAAGATGTGCCAGCGGTACAGCTCGCCGCGAAAGCGGTTGGCCACCCGCAACGGTTCCAGTGCGGAGATAAAACCGAGGGCCGAGAAACCCGGCATCAGCAAGAAATAGACATCCTGGGACATGGTGGCGCTCTCGTCGGACGGGCAGCGTGGTCACTGTGATACGCCAGTTCAACCGGCCATTCAAGAGCACAGGTCGCTGCAGTGCAAGAGCGAGTCGCCGCCGTGCGCTTTGCGGGGCGCCAAGCTGCGTAACGTGATCCCACGGCGCACCAAGACGCCGGCACCCACAATAACGACCTGCCGAGGGCTACACCCATGAACCGACTGATCAGCCGCTGCGTACTTGCACTCAGCGCCAGCGCTATTTTGAGCACCCCTGTCATGGCAGCGGATGCCCCTGCTTGCCAGAACGTGCGCATGGGCGTGGTGAACTGGACCGACGTCATCGCCACCAGCGCCATGGCCCAGGTGCTGCTCGATGGCCTCGGCTACAAGACCAAACAAACCAGCGCCTCTCAGCAAATCATCTTTGCCGGCATCCGCGACCAGCGCCTGGACCTGTTTCTGGGTTACTGGAACCCGCTGATGACCCAGACCATCACGCCGTTCGTCGACGCCAAGCAAGTCAAAGTCCTCGACAAAGCCAGCCTGGAAGACGCCCGCGCCACCCTCGCAGTGCCGACTTACCTGGCCGACAAGGGCCTGAAAACCTTTGCCGACATCGCCAGGTTCGAGAAAGAGCTGGGCGGCAAGATTTATGGCATCGAGCCGGGCTCGGGCGCCAATACCCAGATCAAGGCGATGATCGCCAAGAACCAGTTCGGCCTGGGCAAGTTCCAGTTGGTGGAGTCCAGCGAAGCCGGCATGTTGGCGGCCGTGGACCGTGCCGTGCGCCGCAAGGAAGCCGTGGTGTTCTTTGGGTGGGCGCCGCACCCGATGAACGTCAATGTGGCGATGACTTACCTCTCCGGCAGCGAAGACGCCCTGGGCCCGAACGAAGGCATGGCCACCGTGTGGACCGTGACCGCGCCGGCCTACGCCGAACAGTGCCCCAACGTGCATAAGCTACTGACCAACCTGACATTCACTGCCGCCGACGAGAGCCGGATGATGCAGCCGCTGCTGGATCACAAGGACGCCTTGGAATCCGCACGGCAGTGGCTCAAGGATCACCCTCAAGACCGGCAGCGCTGGCTCGATGGCGTCACCACTTTCGACGGCAAACCTGCCGCGACCAACCTGCAACTGACCAGCAAATAACGTTTTGCGAACCACCGTTTCGCGGCCACTTGCGACCGCGAACGGCACCACCACGCCTGTAAGGAACCGCCTCATGAACCACGACGTCATCATCACCTGCGCACTCACCGGTGCTGGCGACACGACCGCCCGAAGCCCACACGTGCCGGTCACGCCCAAACAAATCGCCGCCGCCGCGGTAGAGGCCGCCAAAGCCGGCGCCACCGTGGTGCATTGCCATGTACGCGACCCGCAAACCGGCAAATTCAGCCGCGATGTAGCCCTGTACCGTGAAGTGATGGAGCGCATCCGCGAGGCCGACATCGACATCATCGTCAACCTCACCGCCGGCATGGGCGGCGACCTGGAGATCGGTGGCGGCGAGAATCCCATGGAGTTCGGGCCCAATACCGACCTGGTCGGCCCACTGACCCGCCTGGCCCACGTCGAAGAGCTGCTGCCGGAAATCTGCACCCTGGACTGCGGCACGCTGAACTTCGGTGATGGCGACACCATTTACGTGTCCACCCCGGCGCAACTGCGTGCCGGCGCCAAACGTATCCAGGAACTGGGCGTAAAGGCCGAGCTGGAGATTTTCGACACCGGCCACCTGTGGTTCGCCAAGCAGATGATCAAGGAAGGGTTGCTCGATAACCCGCTGTTCCAACTGTGCCTGGGCATTCCCTGGGGCGCACCGGCCGACACCACCACCATGAAAGCCATGGTCGACAACCTCCCCGCCGACGCGGTGTGGGCGGGCTTCGGCATTGGTCGCATGCAAATGCCGATGGCCGCGCAGGCGGTGCTGCTGGGCGGCAACGTACGGGTGGGCCTTGAGGACAACCTGTGGCTGGACAAGGGCGTGCTCGCCACCAATGGCCAGTTGGTGGAACGCGCCAGTGAAATTCTCAGCCGGTTAGGCGCACGGGTCCTGACCCCGGCCGAAGGCCGCATCAAGATGGGCCTGACCCAACGCGGCTAACACAGACACCACACAACCCTGTGGGAGCGGGCTTGCTCGCGAATGCGGTGGGTCAGTACCGAATGCACCCACTGGCACACCGCATTCGCGAGCAAGCCCGCTCCCACAGGGGATTACCGAACTTTTTAGGAATATGCCATGCGCTTTATCACCGACATCAAAACCTTCGCCGCGTTGGGCAGCGGCGTCATCGGCAGCGGCTGGGTGTCCCGTGCCCTTGCCCGTGGCCTGGATGTAGTCGCCTGGGACCCCGCGCCCGGTGCCGAGGCAGCCCTGCGCAAACGCGTCGCCAACGCCTGGACTGCCCTTGAACAACAGGGCCTGGCGCCCGGTGCCTCCCAAGACCGCCTGCGCTTTGTCACCACCATCGAAGACTGCGTGAAAGACGCCGACTTCATCCAGGAAAGCGCCCCGGAACGCCTGGAGCTGAAGCTGCAATTGCACAGCCAGATCAGCGCCTCGGCCAAGCCCAATGCCTTGATAGGTTCCAGCACCTCCGGGCTGTTGCCCAGCGAATTCTATGAAAGCTCCACCCACCCGGAACGCTGCGTGGTTGGCCACCCCTTCAACCCGGTCTACCTGTTGCCACTGGTAGAAGTGGTGGGCGGCAAAAACACCGCGCCAGAGGCGATCCGGGCAGCGATCAAGGTGTATGAATCCCTCGGCATGCGCCCGCTGCATGTACGCAAGGAAGTGCCGGGGTTTATTGCCGACCGCCTGCTGGAAGCGCTGTGGAGAGAGGCGCTGCACCTGGTCAATGACGGCGTGGCGACCACCGGCGAAATCGACGATGCCATTCGTTTTGGTGCCGGGTTGCGCTGGTCATTCATGGGTACCTTCCTCACTTACACCCTGGCGGGCGGCGATGCCGGCATGCGCCACTTCATGGCGCAGTTCGGCCCAGCGTTGCAGTTGCCGTGGACTTATCTACCAGCACCTGAACTGACTGAAAAATTGATTGATGATGTGGTCGACGGCACCGCCGATCAGTTAGGTAACCACAGCATTTCGGCGCTGGAGCGCTATCGTGATGACTGCCTGCTAGCGGTGCTGGAAGCCGTAAAAACAACCAAGGCCAAGCACGGCATGAACTTCGCCGAATAACCCTGTAGGAGCGAGCTTGCTCGCGAAGATCGCCAACGATAACGCGGGGCATCAGGTACCCCACGGCGATCTTGAGTTTTTCGCGAGCAAGCTCGCTCCTACACATTGGAATTCCTACCATGCCCGCACTGACCACCTACACCACGAAAATCCTGCCGGACTGGGTCGACTACAACGGCCATCTGCGTGACGCGTTCTACCTGCTGATCTTCAGCTACGCCACCGATGCGCTGATGGACACCCTGGGGCTGGACAGCGAAAACCGCGAAGCCAGCGGCCACTCGCTGTTCACCCTGGAGTTGCACCTGAACTACCTGCACGAGGTAAAGCTCGGCACCGAGGTTGAGGTGCATACCCAACTGATCGCCCACGACGCCAAGCGCCTGCATCTCTATCACAGCCTGCACCTTGTGGGCGAAGGGCGCGAGTTGGCCGGTAACGAGCAGATGCTGCTGCATGTCGACCTGGCCGGGCCGCAGTCGGCGCCGTTTGCCGGCGCCACCCTGGAAAAACTCACTGCCCTGAGCCAGGAACACGCCGACCTACCCCGGCCTGCCCTGCTCGGCCGGGTGATCGGGCTGCCCGCGCAAAAAAAAGCCCCAATCCAGCCGTGACGGGATCGGGGCAGAGTGCTTTGTGTGAGCCGTGCATTCGAGGGTGACCAAACCGTCAAGCTGCGTGCCTGGGGTCAGTGTGCCTGTTACGGGTCAGATCAAGTGACCCGAAAACGACCTGTTCATAGCCATACGAGCCATCGCTGGATTCTGCCCTTGCCGCCAGTCCTGGGGCCTACCAGAATCCAAGTCAATTCCCGCTCCCTACACCAGGATGACCGTCATGATGCACGCGGATTTGATTGACCAGGATGACCTGCTGGGCCAACTGCGCTCACTGGGTTTTGAAGTGTCCAGCGGCGCTACCGCCGAGCAGGCTTGCGAATGTGCGGTGCGCGGGTTGAGCGAAGCGCGGGCCAAGGCGCTCAAGGGCATGGTTGAAAAGATGTACAGCGGCAGTGCGACGATTTTGCCGGCGGTGAGGCAGGCGATCGACAAGCAATTGTTGCCTGCGCTGATGCAGTTCAAACAAAGCTCTGGCGCCTGAAATACATCCTCTGTAGGAGCGAGCTTGCTCGCGAAAATCGCCAATGATAACGCGGGGCGTCAGATACCCCACGGCGATCTTGGGTTTTTCGCGAGCGAGCTCGCTCCTACCATAAGGCAGCCTGGTGTCAGAGCCTTACGCTGGCAAACGTCGACTCGTTGCGCGCCTGGCTCAACGCCGACATCGGCCCCGACAACGGTGACAGCACCAGTGCCGGCGGAATCGGCATCATCGCCACTTGCTGGGTGGTGTTGGAGCCTACGCGCTCATCCCGAGGCGGAATGCCGAAGTACTCGCGGTAGCACTTGGAAAAGTGCGGCGTAGACACAAACCCGCACACCGAGGCGACTTCGATGATCGACATTGGCGTCTGCTTGAGCAGTTGCCGTGCGCGAATCAGGCGCAGCTTGAGGTAGTAGCGTGACGGCGAGCAGTGCAGGTATTTCTGGAACAGCCGCTCCAACTGCCGGCGCGACACGGCGACATACACCGCCAGTTCGTCCAGGTCGATCGGCTCTTCGAGGTTGGCTTCCATCAGCGCGACGATTTCCTGCAGTTTTGGCTGGTTGGTGCCGAGCATATGCTTGAGCGGCACACGCTGGTGATCCTGTTCGTTGCGGATGCGTTCGTACACGAACATCTCGGAGATGGCGGCGGACAATTCACGGCCGTGGTCGCGGCTGATCAGGTGCAGCATCATGTCCAGGGGCGCGGTGCCGCCGGAGCTGGTGAAGCGGTTCCGGTCGAGGGTGAACAGGCGCGTGCTCATGGCCACCCGCGGGAAGGCTTCCTGCATCGACGCCAGGCATTCCCAGTGCACGCTGCAATCAAAGCCGTCGAGCAAGCCGGCGCAGGCCAGGGCCCAGCTGCCGGTGCACACCGCGCCGAGGCGACGAGACTGGCGTGCCTGGCTTTGCAGCCACGACACATGCTCACGGGTGACGGTGCGCTGGATACCCACGCCGCCGCACACGATGACCGTGTCCAGGACGGGGGCTTTGTGCATGGAGGCATCGGGGGTGATTTGCAGGCCATCGCTGGCCCACACCTGGTTGCCGTCGACACTCAGCGTTGTCCAGCGATACAGCTCGCGGCCGGACAGCTGGTTGGCCATGCGCAGTGGCTCCACGGCTGACGCCAGGGAAATCAGCGTGAAATTGTCCAGCAGCAAAAAGCCGATGGATTGAGGCGCACGGTTCTGGGGTTGGGCCCCGGAGTTGGTCGACGTCATCGCAGTATCTCCTCACATCACACAAAGCAGGTGGTGGCCTCAGGCGAGGCTCTTGTTATTGCGCTCGTCCTGAAAAGGAGAGGCTTTGCAATTGATAGAGCAAATGCCATGCCTAAAATTGAATGGCTATTCAAGAACTCCTGAAAACGACCTGTTGATGCGTCTATACAAGCCCGCGCGTGAAGTGCGGGATATGACGCCTAACGGGCGGGGTTCAAGGGGTGTGAGCAGATCGGTAGCACTTGTGGGAAGGCGCTTTGCGGGCGTAGGAGAAGTCTGTCACCCAAAGCACATCAGGCGTGTGATCGTGTAGGAATCGTTCGGAAGCTACTTATCTATTTGCGACGCGCTAAAAGGTGGCGATTTTGGCTTAGGGTGTTCACTTTGTGAGCAGCGCTGGCTGAGCTACCGCATTCGCGAGCAAGCCCGCTCCCACATTTGACCGAGTACATCCTGACGAAATGCGGTCGAGTGTGGGAGCGGGCTTGCTCGCGAATGCAGGCAACTCGGTCTCAGCACTCGACCGCACTCACCGCCAACCCACCCCGCGATGTCTCTTTGTACTTGTCATGCATATCGGCCCCGGTATCACGCATGGTGCGGATCACCCGGTCCAACGAGATGAAGTGCTGGCCATCGCCACGCAACGCCATTTGCGCCGCGTTGATCGCCTTCACCGCCGCGATCGCATTGCGCTCGATACACGGCACTTGCACCAAACCGCCCACCGGGTCGCAGGTCAGGCCAAGGTTATGTTCCAAACCGATTTCGGCGGCGTTGCACAGTTGCTCCGGCGTGGCGCCGAGGATCTCCGCCAATCCGGCCGCAGCCATGGCGCACGCGGAACCGACCTCACCCTGGCAACCGACTTCGGCCCCCGAGATCGAGGCGTTCTTTTTACACAGGATGCCCACCGCCGCCGCGCCGAGCAGGTAGTCGACCACGTTGGCTTCGGTGACTTCTTCACTGAACTTCATAAAGTAGTGCAACACCGCCGGGATGATCCCCGCCGCGCCATTGGTAGGCGCCGTGACCATGCGCCCACCGGCGGCGTTTTCTTCGTTGACCGCCAGGGCGAACAGGTTGACCCATTCCATGGCGCTCAAGGTCGAGCCAATCACATTGGGCTTGTTCAGCTCCTGCAAGCTGCGGTGCAACTTGGCGGCGCGACGGCGCACGTTCAAGCCGCCAGGCAGGATGCCTTCGTGCTTGAGGCCCTGCTCCACGCAATCTTGCATGGCGCGCCAGAGCTTCATCAGGCCGCTGCGGATTTCTTCTTCGCTGCGCCAGGTTTTTTCATTCGCCAGCATCAGTTCGGCAACGCGCAGGTTGTGGGTCTTGCACAGCTGCAACAGCTCCACGGCACTGGAAAAGTCATAGGGCAGCTCGGTACGGTCCATGTCCGCCACACCACTTTGGGCCTGGGCTTCATCCACGACGAAACCGCCGCCCACCGAGTAATAGGTGTCGCGGTGCAACTCGCCGTTTTCGCCAAACACCACCAGGGTCATGGCGTTGGGATGAAACGGCAGGTTCTCATCGAGCAGGCGCATGTCCCGGGCCCACACAAACGGCACCGGCAACCGCCCGTCGAGCAGCAACGTGTCGGTTTCGCGCAAGGTGTGAATGCGGGCGCCGATTTGCGTGGGGTCGATTGCGTCCGGCCATTCGCCCATCAGGCCCATGATGGTGGCGGTGTCGCTGCCATGACCGATGCCGGTGGCCGACAACGAGCCGTACAGTTGCACTTCGACACGCTGCACCTGTTCCAGCCTCCCACGCTCACGCAACCCTTGAACGAATAACGCCGCGGCGCGCATGGGCCCCACGGTGTGCGAACTCGAAGGCCCGATGCCGATCTTGAACAGGTCGAAAACGCTGATAGCCATTAACGTGAAACTCCTCGATAAGCACGGGCCGGGCTTGAACGAGGTGCTACGCTCAGATCGCCCAGATGGCGGCATCATCAAGCTTTTATTCGTCATCACGGCGTCTCACACCGACGCACTCATGCTCACCAGCGGCGCTCGCGTGCGAACGCCAGTTTTGGCCGTTTTTTGCGGTGCAGAAGGGTAAAAACAGCAGTTTTACCTTCGGAAAAACCTGTAAGCGACGTCATCGGTACTGGATGCGACCCTCCCTGTACTGGATACGACGCCCCCTGTAGGCGTCAGATTTTCACTGGTACATGATCAGTCTCGACTCGTTTGCAAGGCACCGCGCCAGAGCTGTTGTCTCACGCTCCAACCGCAACACTTATAAAGCGCGGCGAATGCCGCCAGAAAAGACACAGGAGTCTACCCACATGAAAGGTTCACCCTCGTTGTTGTTGGCCGCCATGCTGAGTCTGCCAGTCGTGGCACACGCCGCAGAACCGGAACAGTGCAAGACCGTCAACTTCTCCGATGTCGGCTGGACCGACATCACCGTCACCACCGCGACCACCAGCGAGATCCTCAAGGGCCTGGGCTACAAGCCGCGCACCACGATGATTTCGGTACCGGTGACTTACAAGTCCCTGGCCGACGGCAAGAACATGGACATTTTCCTCGGCAACTGGATGCCGACCATGGAAAACGACATCAAGCAGTACCGTGATGCCGGCACCGTGGAAACCGTGCGCGCCAACCTGGAGAACGCCAAGTACACCCTGGCAGTCCCACAAGCGCTGTACGACAAGGGCCTGAAGGACTTCGCCGACATCGCCAAATTCAAGGATGAGCTGAACGGCAAGATCTATGGCATCGAGCCGGGCAACGATGGCAACCGCACCATCCAGACGCTGATCGACAAAGATGCCTTCGGCCTGAAAACCGCCGGCTTCAAGGTGGTTGAATCCAGCGAAGCCGGCATGCTCTCCCAGGTTGAGCGCGCCTCCAAGCGCGACCAGGCCATCGTGTTCCTCGGCTGGGAACCGCACCCGATGAACACTCGCTTCAAGATGAAGTACCTGACCGGTGGTGACGACTCGTTCGGCCCCAACTACGGCCAGGCCACCATCTACACCAACACCCGCAAAGGCTACACCCAGGAGTGCAGCAACGTTGGTCAGTTGCTGAAGAACCTGGTGTTCACCCTCGACATGGAAAGCACCCTGATGGGGAACGTCCTGGACGACAAGATGAAGGCCGATGCTGCCGCCAAGGCCTGGCTGCAGAAGAACCCGCAAGTGCTCGACACCTGGCTCGCCGGTGTCACCACCGTTGATGGCAAACCAGGGCTCGATGCCGTTAAAGCTTACCTCGCCAAATAGCACCCGCTGACCCCAGGCCGGTGCGCTGGCCTGGGATGTTTTCCCCTTCGCATGTGGACATTCACTACCATGCTGACTGAACAGAAAATCCCACTAGGCCAGTACATCGCTGCCTTCGTCGACTGGTTGACCCAACACGGGGCCAACTACTTCGACGCAATCGCATCGACCCTGGAAACGATGATCCACGGCGTGACGTTTGCGCTGACCTGGTTCAATCCACTGGCATTGATCGGTCTGATTGCGCTGCTGGCTCACTTTATTCAACGTAAATGGGGACTGACTGTTTTTGTCATCGCCTCCTTCCTGCTGATCCTCAACCTGGGGTACTGGCAGGAAACCATGGAAACCCTCGCGCAGGTGCTGTTCGCCACCCTGGTCTGCGTGGTCATCGGTGTGCCGCTGGGCATTGTTGCCGCGCATAAGCCGATGTTCTACACCATGATGCGGCCGGTACTCGATCTGATGCAGACCGTGCCGACCTTCGTCTACCTCATCCCTACCCTGACCCTCTTCGGGCTGGGTGTGGTGCCTGGGCTGATTTCCACGGTGGTGTTCGCGATTGCCGCGCCGATCCGCCTGACCTACCTGGGTATCCGTGATGTGCCGCAAGAGCTGATGGACGCCGGCAAAGCCTTTGGCTGCTCGCGCCGCCAGTTGCTCTCGCGCATTGAACTGCCCCACGCCATGCCGAGCATTGCCGCCGGCATTACCCAGTGCATCATGCTGTCGCTGTCGATGGTGGTGATCGCGGCCCTGGTGGGCGCTGATGGCCTCGGCAAGCCGGTGGTCAACGCACTCAACACCGCAGACATTGCCTTGGGCTTTGAAGCGGGCCTGGCCATTGTATTGCTCGCCATCATGCTCGACCGTATCTGCAAACAACCCGACGCTAAAGTAGGGGGTGATGCATGAGCATTATCCGATTCGACAATGTCGACGTGATCTTTTCCAAAGACCCACGCGAAGCGCTCAAGCTGCTGGACCAGGGCATGAGCCGTAACGAAATCCTGAAGAAGACCGGGCAGATTGTCGGCGTTGAAAAGGCCAGCCTGGACATCGAGAAAGGCGAGATCTGTGTGCTGATGGGCCTCTCGGGCTCAGGCAAGTCCAGCTTGCTGCGCTGCATCAACGGCCTCAATACCGTCAGCCGTGGCCAGCTGTTTGTGGAGCATGAAGGTCGCCAGATCGACATCGCCTCCTGCACCCCCGCCGAACTGAAAATGATGCGCACCAAACGCATCGCCATGGTGTTCCAGAAGTTTGCCCTGATGCCCTGGCTGACGGTGCGCGAGAACATCAGCTTCGGCCTGGAGATGCAGGGCCGCCCAGAGAAAGAACGGCGCACGCTGGTGGACGAAAAGCTCGAACTGGTAGGCCTGAGCCAATGGCGCAACAAGAAGCCCGACGAGTTGTCCGGCGGCATGCAGCAGCGCGTCGGCCTGGCCCGCGCCCTGGCGATGGACGCCGATATCCTGCTGATGGACGAACCCTTCTCGGCCCTCGACCCGCTGATCCGCCAAGGCTTACAAGATGAACTGCTCGAACTGCAACGCAAGTTGAGCAAGACCATCGTGTTCGTCAGCCACGACCTGGACGAAGCACTCAAACTCGGTAGCCGTATCGCGATCATGAAAGACGGCAAGATCATCCAGTACAGCGTGCCGGAAGAGATTGTGCTGAACCCGGCGGATGACTATGTGCGCACCTTCGTCGCCCATACCAACCCGCTGAACGTGCTGTGCGGGCGCAGCCTGATGCGCACCCTGGATAACTGCACGCGTGTGAATGGTTCAGTGTGCCTTGATCCGGGTGGCGACTCCTGGCTGGACCTGGCCGAAGGCAACACCATCCAGGGCGCACGCCAGAATGGCGTGACGATGAACCTGCAAAACTGGGCGCCAGGGCAGGCCGTGGAAGGCTTGGGCCGCGTACCGACGCTGGTGGACTCGAACATCGGCATGCGCGATGCGTTGCAGATTCGCTACCAGACAGGCAACAAGCTGGTGCTGCACGACAACAACAAGGTGGTGGGGATTTTGGGAGACAGTGAGCTCTACCATGCCCTGCTGGGCAAGAACCTGGGCTAAGCCGCACCGCAGAGCAAATGTGGGAGCGGGCTTGCTCGCGAATGCGGTGTGTCAGTGAGTACATCTATTACTGATCCACCGCATTCGCGAGCAAGCCCGCTCCCACATTTTGATCTGCTTTCACATTAGCTAAGCGGCGCCAGTTAAGGCGCCGCCAGCTCAACTATCAGCTATAGACCCGGCCAAGGAGCTGCCGATGGCTTTCAAACTGATCGAGCACATCCCGGGTGATCTGCTCTTGGGTGAAGCCCATCAGGTCATACTCCTGAGGCCCGTTGTGCAGGTACACCTCAGCACGGTAGTAACGAGTGCGCTCTTCTTCAGGCAGGTCAGCGGGTGCTGCCGAGTAGCCATCCAGGCTCACTTCGTAGACAAACGGGTTGCCTTCGTCCATCTCGATTCGCACGCCGATGCAGCGCTTGGATTTGCCCAGCAAGGTCTGCACTTCCAGGCCCTGATCACGCAACGCACTCGCGGCTTCTTCCAACGCCGGCGTTACGTGCTTGTCCATAAAGCGCTGCACGGTGGCCTGGCTCGGTTGCAGGTCCAGGGCAGTCAAACGCTCGCTGAAACCACGACGCCCGCGTTCAGCCAATTGCGCCTGCTCCTGTTCGATGGCCACGTCTTGGCGCATGGCCTTGTGCAAACCGAACATAAAGAACACCAGCACCACCGAGAACGGCAGCCCCGCCAACACCACCATGGTTTGCATGGCTTCGAAGTTACCGGCAAACAGCAGGCCGATGGTCACCAGGGTGATCACCGCCGACCAGAAGATACGCAACCAGTGCGGCGCATCTTCATCCACATTACCGCCTTTGCAGGAAAGGTTGGCCATCATCACCGCGCCGGAATCCGCAGGCGTCAGGAACAGCACGAAGCCCACGAAGATCGACACGCCGATCACCACTTTCGACGCCGGGTAATGCTCAAGCAGTTGGTAGATGGCCATGGACGGTTGCTCCAGCGCCGTCTTGCCCAACTCCACCGCCCCGTGGTTCAGCACCAGGTCCAGGGCCGAGTTGCCGAAGATCGACAGCCACGCCAGGGTAAAGCCCAGCGGGATCAGCAATACGCCAGCCACCAGTTCACGCACGGTACGCCCACGGGAAATACGCGCGATGAACATGCCTACAAATGGCGCCCAGGAAATCCACCAGGCCCAGTAAAACAGGGTCCACAGGCCCATCCAGCGTTCGGTCTTGGCACCGTCGCCTTCGTACACATACAGGTCGAAGGTTTTGAGCACGATACCGTTGAGGTAATCACCGGTGTTCTGCACCAGGCCATTGAGCAGGTGCAAGGTAGGGCCGAACAACAGCACAAAGATCAGCAAACCGCTGAACAGCACGATGTTGAGGTTGGAGAGGCGGCGAATACCGTTTTCCACACCCGACACGGCGGCAATGGTCGCCACGGTGCTCATCACGATGATCACGATCAGCAAATTGGTATTGCTGTGCTCCATGCCGAACAGGTTTTCCAGCCCCGACGACACTTGCATCGAGCCGATCCCCAGGTTGGTCACCAGGCCCAGCAGGGTCACGAACATGCCGAAACCGTCTACCGCATGGCCGGCCGCGCCCTTCACCCAACGCTCGCCCACCAGCGGGTACAGCGCCGAACGCAAGGCCAGCGGCTGGTTGTGACGATAAGCAAAGTACGCCACGGCCAGGCCCACCAGCGCATAGATCGCCCAGCCGTGCAGGCCCCAGTGCAGGAAGGTCAGTTGCAGCGCCTGGCGTGCCGCGCCATTGCTGGCGGCAGCGCCTTCGGGCGGGTTGAAGTAGTGGTCCAACGGCTCGGACGCACCGAAATACAACAGCGAGATGCCGATACCCGACGAGAACAACATGCCGGCCCAGGCGCCGTAGCTGAAGTCTGGGGTATCGTCCTTCGCACCCAGCTTAAGTTTCCCATAGGACGAAAACGCCAGGCCGACCACAAACACCAGGTAGGCGGCGATGACCACCATGTAGTACCAGCCAAAGCTTTTCGACAGCCAGGCCTGTGCTACGCCGAGCAGGCGCCCGGCCTCCTGCGGGGCGACGATCAGAATGGCGGTCAACAATAAAATCAGCGCGGTGGAGGTGTAGAACACCCAACCGTTGACCCGGACCTTTTCCGGTGGGGTCTTTATAAGAGAGGCAGAACTCATGGCGCAGATGCTCCAGGCAGTGCGAAAGAGAAACACAAGGCAACGGTTATCCCGGGACATCGATTTTTCGGCAGTCGACGGACGGGTGTTATAAAGACACCCCGAAAATTCTTGAGCCCGCCAAGGCGGTGATCAGGCTCTGAAGTGGCCTGTTTCAAGGGTTTTTGCAGGTGTCGAAGGTTGCAGCTCGCAGGTAGGAAACATCTGTAGGCAGCGACCATTTGTCGCAGATCTTATTCTTTGTTGATTGAACGTTCAATCAAAACAAAATAGACTGGCCCTCAAGCCGACGGACGTGGATCGCCCATCGGCAGGCCTAAGGAGAGGTGCTACATGCCCAAGGTCGGTATGCAACCCATACGCCGCCAGCAGTTGATCGAAGCCACATTGACGGCCATCGATCGGGTCGGGATGGGAGATGCCAGCATTGCGTTGATCGCCCGTCTGGCCGGCGTCTCGAACGGCATCATCAGCCACTACTTTCAGGACAAGAACGGCCTGATCGCAGCGACGATGCGCTACCTGATGAATGCGCTGATCGAGAACGTGCAAGAACGCAGGCGTGCCTTGAAGGATGACAGCCCACGGGCGCACCTTCAGGTGATCATCGAAGGCAACTTCGACGCCAGCCAGGTCAACGGCCCGGCAATGAAAACCTGGCTGGCCTTCTGGGCCACCAGCATGCACCACCCGTCATTGCACAGGTTGCAGCGGATCAACGATCAACGTCTGTATTCCAACCTGTGCTGCCAGTTCCGCCGAGTGCTGCCGCTGCCGCACGCACGCAAAGCAGCCCGAGGTCTGGCGGCTCTGATCGACGGTTTGTGGTTGCGCGGCGCCCTGTCGGGAGACGCTTTCGACACGGCGCAGGCGCAACGGATCGCTTACGAATACATGGATTTCCAATTGGCCAAGCAGGTGAGTTAGAGCACACATAACCGCTCAACCCCTGAACTGCTGCCGCTCAGTGTTGCCACACCCTTATGGCCCACTGTTCGGCGGTTAACGCCAACCACTTATGCACTTGCGAGGACTTTATGGCCCGTTTCGACCTGCAAAAACTCTACATTGACGGCGGCTACAGCGACGCTGGCAGCGATGCCACCTTCGAAGCCATCAACCCGGCTAACGGTGAAGTTCTCGCCCAAGTGCAACGCGCCACCTTCGATGACGTTGAACGTGCCGTGGTCAGCGCTGAAAAAGGCCAGAAAATCTGGGCCGCCATGACCGCCATGGAGCGTTCGCGCATCCTGCGTCGTGCCGTGGACATCCTGCGCGAGCGCAACGATGAACTGGCCGCCCTGGAAACCCTGGACACCGGTAAAGCCTTCTCTGAAACCAAGTACGTCGACATCGTCACCGGTGCTGACGTGCTGGAATACTACGCTGGCCTGGTGCCCGCCATCGAAGGCGAGCAGATCCCCCTGCGCGACACCTCGTTTGTCTACACCCGCCGCGAGCCGCTGGGCGTGGTTGCCGGTATCGGCGCGTGGAACTACCCGATCCAGATCGCCCTGTGGAAATCCGCACCAGCCCTGGCTGCCGGTAACGCGATGATCTTCAAGCCAAGCGAAGTCACCTCGCTGACCACCCTGAAACTGGCCGAGATCTACACCGAGGCTGGCGTTCCAGCGGGCGTGTTCAACGTACTGACCGGCAGCGGCCGTGAAGTCGGCACCTGGCTGACCGAGCACCCGCGCATCGAAAAAGTCTCCTTCACCGGCGGCACCGACACCGGCAAGAAAGTCATGGCCAGCGCGTCGAGCTCCTCGCTCAAAGACGTGACCATGGAACTGGGCGGCAAGTCCCCGCTGATCATTTTCGACGACGCCGACCTCGACCGCGCCGCCGATACCGCCATGATGGCCAACTTCTACAGCTCCGGTCAGGTCTGCACCAACGGCACCCGCGTGTTCGTGCCCAAGCACCTGCAAGCCGCGTTCGAAGCCAAGATCGTTGAGCGTGTTGCGCGTATTCGCATCGGCAACCCGGAAGACGAAAACACCAACTTCGGCCCGATGGTCAGCTTCGCCCACATGGAAAGCGTGCTGGGCTACATCGCCAAAGGTAAAGAACAAGGCGCCCGCCTGTTGTGCGGCGGCGATCGTCTGACTGACGGCGACTTCGCCAAAGGCGCCTTCGTGGCCCCGACCGTGTTCACCGACTGCACCGACGACATGGTGATCGTGCGTGAAGAAATCTTTGGCCCGGTGATGAGCATCCTCACCTATGAAACCGAAGAAGAAGTGATCCGTCGCGCCAACGACACCGACTTCGGCCTGGCCGCTGGCCTGGTCACCCGCGACCTGAACCGCGCCCACCGCGTGATTCATCAACTGGAAGCCGGTATCTGCTGGATCAACGCTTGGGGCGAGTCCGACGCGAAAATGCCGGTCGGTGGCTACAAGCAGTCGGGTGTGGGCCGTGAGAACGGCATCAGCTCGCTGAACAACTTCACCCGCATCAAATCGGTACAGGTTGAATTGGGCGATTACGCCTCGGTGTTCTAACACCAGCGAGTCTTGTATTGCCCGTGAGGCCATCGCGGCGGTGCGACGACTCGACAAGCCCGGCGCCCACATTTGCTCTGTGTGAACCCGATCAAATGTGGGAGCTGGCTTGCCAGCGATCGAGTGCGAAGCACTCGCCAGACCTGACCATACTTCAAAGAGGGTACATTCATGTCCCAAGAATACGATTACATTATTGTGGGTGCCGGCTCCGCCGGTAACACCCTGGCGACCCGTCTGACCGAAGACGAAGGCGTCACCGTCCTGTTGCTGGAAGCCGGTGGCCCGGACTACCGCCTCGACTTCCGTACCCAGATGCCAGCCGCCCTGGCCTTCCCGCTGCAGGGCCGCCGCTACAACTGGGCCTACGAAACCGATCCAGAGCCCCACATGGACGGCCGCCGGATGGAATGCGGTCGCGGCAAGGGCCTGGGTGGCTCTTCCCTGATCAACGGCATGTGCTACATCCGTGGCAACGCCATGGACTACGACAACTGGTCGAAGCTGCCGGGCCTGGAAGACTGGACCTACCTGGACTGCCTGCCGTATTTCCGCAAAGCCGAAACCCGCGACATCGGCCCCAACGATTGGCACGGTGGCGACGGCCCGGTCAGCGTGACCACGCCGAAAGCGGGCAACAACCCGCTGTTCCACGCCATGGTTGAAGCGGGCGTACAGGCCGGTTACCCACGTACCGAAGACTTGAACGGCTACCAGCAAGAAGGCTTCGGCCCGATGGACCGTACCGTCACGCCGAACGGCCGTCGCGCCAGCACCGCACGCGGTTACCTGGACACGGCTAAAAAGCGTTCGACCCTGACCATCGTCACCCATGCCCTCACCGACAAAGTACTGTTCGAAGGCAAGCGTGCAGTGGGCGTGCGTTACCTGATCGGCGCGGCCGAAGAGCGCGTTGAAGCCCGTGCGCGTAAAGAAGTATTGGTGTGCAGCGGCGCAATCGCTTCGCCGCAACTGCTGCAACGCTCCGGCGTCGGCCCGGCCAAATTGCTGGAAAGCCTCGACATCCCGGTGGTCCACGACCTGCCGGGCGTGGGTGAAAACCTGCAGGACCACCTTGAGCTGTACCTGCAATACGCCTGCACCCAGCCCGTGTCGCTGTACCCTTCGCTGCTCTGGTACAACCAGCCGGCGATTGGTGCCGAATGGCTGTTCAACGGCACCGGCATCGGCGCCAGCAACCAGTTCGAAGCGGGCGGGTTTATCCGTACCCGTGAAGAATTCGAGTGGCCGAACATCCAGTACCACTTCCTGCCGGTAGCCATTAACTACAACGGCAGCAACGGTGTGAAAGAGCATGGTTTCCAGGCGCACATGGGCTCCATGCGTTCGCCAAGCCGTGGCCGTATCCAGCTGAAGTCGAAAAACCCACGGGACTACCCGAGCATCCTCTTCAACTACATGGCCACCGAGCAGGACTGGCAGGAGTTCCGCGATGGCATCCGCCTGACCCGTGAAATCATGCAGCAGCCGGCACTGGACCCATACCGTGGCCGCGAAATCAGCCCGGGCATCGACGTGCAAACCGATGAGCAGTTGGACAAGTTCATCCGCGAGCACGCCGAGACCGCGTTCCACCCGTCCTGCTCGTGCAAGATGGGCACCGACGAGATGGCCGTAGTCGATGGTGAAGGCCGCGTGCATGGCATGCAGGGCCTGCGTGTGGTCGATGCCTCGATCATGCCGATCATCACCACCGGCAACCTCAACGCGCCGACGATCATGATCGCCGAGAAAATCGCCGACAAGATCCGTGGCCGCCAGCCGCTGCCGCGCAGCACCGCCGACTACTACGTGGCAGGCGATGCGCCGGTGCGTGGCAAGCCGTTGCGTGAGATTGCGCAGTAACTGATACACCGCGGTGCCTGCATCGCAGGCAAGCCAGCTCCCACAGTTGAATGGGTTCACAACTCAAAATGTGGGAGCGGGCTTGCCCGCGATGAGGCCCGACCAGACACAACAAAACCTCCCTTGATCAGCTCCCCGCCCAGGCCTACTCTGTTGGCCTGCCCGCGCCGAGCCGCCCACAAGGAAGGCCCCATGTTCGAACACCACGCCACGCTCAAGAAACACTTCGGTGCCCTGCGCACCACCGCCGAATTTTTCTCCCTGCGCTACGTTCGCGAATCCGGCCAGTACCTGTCGGTGCGCAAGAACGTCGCCGAACCGCCTCACCTGGGCCATGACGAAGGCGCCATGCTTACCGTGCGTCTCAACGGCGTGGAAGCCTACGCCGCGACCAACGATATTTCCCTTGCCGGCCTGCAAGCCGCCCTTGAGCGTGCTGAACAGCAAGCCCGGTTGATCAAGCCCCACGCCCTGCTCGACCTGCACCAGCAAGCAGTGTCCAGCGACGTCGCCGACTACCTGTCGCCCGACCTCGACCAGCCCTTCCCTTCCCTGAGCGACTGCTACCAATTGCTCGGCGATGAGTCCGCCGCCGTGCCCAAGGATGAGCGCCTGGTGAGTTGGGAAGTCAGCCTGGGCACCACGCGGGTCGAACAGATCTACCTCAACAGCGCCGGCGCGCAATTGCGTCAGGCCCAGCGTTTCGTGTTCCCCGGTTTGAGCGTCACCGCCTTCGACGGCAACGACAGCCAGACCCGCACCCTGGGCGGCACCAACTTCGGCCAGCAAGGCAGTGCCGGCGTGATCCAGCGCTTCGGCCTGGTGGGCGCCGCCCGCAAAGTGGCCGACGAAGCCCTGCAGTTGCTGCTCGCACCGAATACGCCCCACGGCCCGCGTGACCTGCTGCTGATGCCCGACCAGATGATCCTGCAGATCCACGAATCCATCGGCCACCCGCTGGAGCTGGACCGCATCCTCGGTGACGAGCGCAATTACGCCGGCACCAGCTTTGTGAAGGCCAGCGACTTCGGCCATCTGCAATATGGCTCACCGTTGCTCAACGTGACCTTCGACCCGGACATCCCCGAACAGCTTGCCAGCTACGGCCATGACGACGACGGCACGCCTGCCAGCAAGCAATTTCTGATTCGCGAGGGCCTGCTGCTCAAGCCCTTGGGCGGGGCCTTGTCGCAGTTTCGCGCCAACCTGCCAGGCGTTGCCAACAGCCGCGCCTGCGGCTGGAACCGTGCGCCCATCGACCGCATGGCCAACCTGAATATCGAGCCCGGCGATAAAAGCCTCGCGCAATTGGTGGGCGGCATAGAGAACGGCATCCTGATGTCGACCAACCGTTCGTGGTCCATCGACGATGCGCGCAACAAGTTCCAGTTCGGCTGCGAGTGGGGCCAGTTGATCGAAAACGGCGAACTCAAGGGCGTGGTGAAGAACCCCAACTACCGGGCGATTTCCGCGCAGTTCTGGCGCAAGCTCAGCGCGGTGGGCGATGCCAGCACCTTCAAGGTGTTGGGCACGCCGAACTGCGGCAAGGGCGAACCCAACCAGGTGATCCGCGTCGGCCATGCGTCGCCGGCCTGTGTATTCAGCAATGTCGATGTATTTGGGGGAGATGCCTGATGAACCACTTCAAGGCACTGGTGGACTGGCTCCAGCAAGCCATCACCGACAAGGAACACTTTCAACTCGGCTACGCGGATGAAGCGTCCGAGTTCGTGCGCTTCAACCACGCACAGGTGCGCCAGGCCGGCCAGGTACAGCAGGCCAGCCTGAACCTCAAATTGATCAACGATGGGCGCCACGCCGACCTGGGTATCACCCTGTCGGGCGAAGCGGAGCTGGATCGCCAACGCCTGGCGAATGGCCTGCAACAACTGCGCGAAACCTTGCCGCTGTTACCGCCTGACCCGTACCTGCTGTTGAACCCCGACGCCTGGCACAACCATAACGAACAGCTGCGCCCGCTGCCGGAACTGGCCCAGGTGCTGGACGATATCAGCCAAGCCGCCGACGGTGTGGACCTGGTCGGTTTCTACGCCGCAGGCCCCATCAGCCGTGGTTTCGCCAGCTCAACGGGCGCGTTCGGCTGGCACCGGGCTAACAGCTTCAATTTCGACTTCAGCCTGTTCCACGCCAATGGCGAAGCGGTCAAAGCCAGCTACGCCGGGCATACCTGGAACAGCGCCGAATTCGCCGCCCGTTTCCAACAGGCCCGGGAGCAACTGGCGTTTCTCGATCGCCCGCTGCACAACCTGGCGCCCGGCCAATACCGCGCCTACCTGGCGCCGGCAGCGCTGGAAGAAATCATCAGCATCATCACCTGGGGTGGTTTTTCGGCCCAGGCCATCGCCAGCAAAGGCAGTTCGTTGCAACGCCTGTACGCGGGTGATCAGTCACTGAGCCCGCTGGTGACGGTGGATGAGCAGATCAGCGGCTCCCTGAGCCAGGCGTTTTCCACTGAAGGCTACCCGCGCGAGGATGTCACCCTGATCAATGCAGGCCAGGCCGAGGGCCAGTTGATCAACTCGCGCAGCGCCGCCGAATACGGCTTGAACACCAACGGCGCCAGCAGCGACGAGTCGCCCAGCGCCTTGCAAATGGCGGCCGGCAACCTGGCCCAGACCGATATTCTCAAGCAGTTGGGCACCGGGCTGTATATCAGCAACCTGTGGTACCTGAACTACTCCGACCTGCCGGCAGCGCGTCTGACCGGCATGACGCGCTTTGCGACCTTCTGGGTTGAAAACGGCGAGATCCAGGCGCCGGTCAGCACCATGCGCTTTGATGACAGTGTCTATCAGTTGCTCGGTTCGCAATTGGAAGCGCTGACTGCTGATCGGGAGCTGCTGTTGTCGGCCAGTACCTATGACCAGCGCAACACCGCTTCCAACCTGTTGCCAGGCGCTTTGGTAAAGCGCCTGACGCTGACCTTATAAACCGTAGGAGCGAGCTTGCTCGCGAAGAACTTACAGACACCGCCGGCTGGCTATCAGCACTGCGTTATCGTTGACGTTTTTTGCGAGCAAGCTCGCTCCTACAGAGCAATAACCTGCACTGCAAAGAAACGTCTATCCCGCCACCCCTGCCCACGAGAGCATAACCTTGCCTGGGAAAGGCAAGCTGGAGTCTTGAGATGAACCATGGAAGTTTTGTCATTGAGAAGTTGTACAAGCACTACAACGTTCACGTAGAGCAACTGGGTAACGACCCGCACAGAAAAACCGTACTGATGGTTAACGGCGCGCTATCCACCACGCGCTCCTTTGCCCGTACCAGCAAATGCTTGGCCGAGCACTTCAATGTGCTGCTGTTCGACTTGCCCTTCTCTGGTTTGTCGCGCGAGCACAACACCGAACTCGACCTGGTCACCAAGGACGACGAAGTGCAAATCCTGCGGGCCTTGGTGGCGCGTTTCAAAGTCAATCATCTGGTCTCGGCATCATGGGGCGGCATCTCCACGCTGTTGACCCTGGCGCACAACCCGCCCTCCATCGAAAGCTCGGTGGTGATGGCCCTGGCGCCCAACCTCAACCAGGCGATGCTGGAATATGTCGAGCGCGTGCGTGTGCTGATCGAGGCTGATGACAAGTCGGCGGTCGGCCATCTGCTCAACGAAACGGTGGGCAAATACCTGTCGCCGCGCCTCAAACGCAATAACCATCGGCACCTGTCGACCATGGCCACCACCGAGTACCGCCAGGCGCGCTTTCATATTCATCAGGTGCTGGGCTTGGGCGATGGCAACTACTTGCCGGCGCTCAAGCAGATTGAAACACCGGTGCACTTTCTCAACGGCGCGCTGGACGAATACACCCCGGCCGACGAGGCCCAGCTGTTTAAACACTATGTAGGCCGCAGCAGCTTTGCCGTGGCCGAACACACCGGCCATCTGCTGGACCTGGAGTCCCGCGAAGCCGCGCTGGCAGTGCATCGGGCCTTGCTGGACTTCCTGGTGGGCGAGCATGCGAGCTTGTCAGCTATAGACGAACCGCCAGTGGGAAAAGGGGCGACGGATGGCGCATAATCGCCAACACATAGCCTGCTAATAAAAAGGGATCCCATGCCGAATCGTGCCCCTCTCGATGCCAAGACCGCCCGCTGGCTCCCCTGGGTGGTAGCGATTGCCTTCTTCATGCAGTCGCTGGACGGGACGATTCTCAACACCGCGCTGCCGGCGATGGCCCAGGACCTCGCGGAAAACCCGCTGCGCATGCAAGGGGTGGTGATCGCCTACATGCTCACCGTGGCCTTGCTGATTCCCGCCTCGGGCTGGATCGCCGACCGCTTTGGCACCAAGAAGATTTTCTTTGGCGCGATCATGCTGTTCAGCATCGGGTCGTTGCTGTGTGCGCTGTCCAGTAGCTTGAGCATGCTGGTGGGGGCACGGGTGGTCCAGGGCCTGGGCGGCGCGCTGATGCTGCCGGTCGGGCGGCTGGTGGTGCTGCGGGCTTATCCGCGCTCCGAGCTGGTGCGGATCATGGGCTTCATCACCATTCCCGGCCTGCTCGGCCCCTTGCTTGGCCCGACGATGGGCGGCTGGATGGTGCAATACCTGACCTGGCACTGGATCTTCCTGATCAACCTGCCGGTGGGCATGATCGGCTGCTATGCCGTGTGGAAATTCATCCCCGACCTGCGCGGCAGCGAGCGCACGCGCTTCGACGGCCTGGGCTTTCTGCTGTTCGGCGCGGCGATGGTGCTGATCACCATCGCCATGGAGGGCCTGGGCGAACTGCACCTGCCGCACCTGCGGGTGATGTTGCTGTTGTTCGGCGGGCTTGCCTGCCTGGCGGCGTACTGGCTGCGCGCCGGGCACATCGACAACCCGCTGTTCTCGCCGGTGCTGTTCAAGACGCGCACCTTTGCCGTGGGGATCCTCGGCAACCTGTTTGCGCGCCTGGGCAGCGGCGCACTGCCGTTCCTGGTGCCGCTGCTGTTACAAGTGGCGCTGGGCTATTCGCCGTCAGAAGCCGGCATGAGCATGCTGCCGCTGGCGGCGGCGGCAATGTTCGCCAAATCCATCGCGCGCCCGCTTATCGAGCGCCTCGGCTACCGCATCGTCCTGACCGGCAACACCCTGGCCCTGGGCCTGATGCTGGCGAGCATGGGCCTGGTCAGCGAACAAACGCCCTACCCGTTACTGTTAGGCATGCTGGCAGTACTGGGGGCCATCAACTCCCTGCAATTTACCGCGATGAACACCGTCACCCTGATCGACCTCGACGACGCCCAGGCCAGCAGCGGCAACAGCTTGCTGTCGGTGGTGGCGCAGTTGTCCCTGAGCCTGGGCGTGGCTTGTGCCGGTGCATTGCTCGGCGGCTTTACCGCCGAAGCCGGCAATGACGGGGTCAATACGGTGCTGGGCGCCTTTCAACTGACCTTCCTCACCGTGGGCATCATGGCGATGCTGGCGGCGGCGATCTTCCTGCAACTGTCGCCCAAGGACGGCAAACGCGTGGTCAGCCGCGAGCACGATATCGAGCACTAACGGGCGTCTCGTCGAGAACTTGCGAGGAAAATCCCACGAGACTGGTACACTGCGCGACATTTTGTTTTGCAGAGCCAGTCCCGTGACTACCATCGCCACCGCTTTTAATACTTTGCCCCTGTCCGCCGCCATGCTGGCTAACCTCGACTCGCTGGGTTACGTCGAGATGACGCAGATCCAGGCGCAAAGCTTGCCGGTGATCCTCAAAGGGCTGGACCTGATTGCCCAGGCCAAGACCGGCAGCGGCAAGACCGCTGCATTCGGCATCGGCCTGTTGAACCCGATCAACCCGCGCTACTTCGGCTGCCAGGCGCTGGTGATGTGCCCGACCCGGGAGCTGGCCGACCAGGTGGCCAAGGAAATCCGTCGCCTGGCCCGTGCCGAAGACAACATCAAGGTACTGACCCTGTGCGGCGGCGTGTCCCTCGGCCCGCAGATCGCCTCCCTGGAGCACGGCGCCCACGTTATCGTCGGCACGCCGGGCCGTATCCAGCAGCACCTGCGTAAAGGCTCGCTGGTGCTGGACGGCTTGAACACCCTGATCCTCGACGAAGCCGACCGCATGCTCGACATGGGCTTCTACGACGCCATCGAAGACATCATCAGCAAGACCCCGCCGCGCCGCCAAACCCTGCTGTTCTCGGCCACGTACCCCGTGAGCATCAAGCAGCTCGCTTCCAAGTTCATGCGTGCGCCTCAGCAAGTGAAAGCCGAAGCGTTCCACTCCGACGACCAGATCGAACAGCGCTTCTACGAGATCTCCCCGGAAGAACGCATGGACGCCGTGACCAAGGTGCTGGCGCACTTCCGCCCGGCCTCCTGCGTGGCGTTCTGCTTTACCAAGCAGCAAGTGCAGGAAACCGTCGACCACCTGACTGCCAAGGGCATCTCCGCCGTTGGCCTGCATGGTGACCTGGAACAGCGCGACCGTGACCAGGTACTGGCGATGTTTGCCAACCGCAGCACCTCGGTGCTGGTGGCCACCGACGTTGCCGCCCGTGGCCTGGACATCGACGCCCTGGACATGGTGATCAACGTCGAACTGGCCCGCGACTCGGAAATTCACATCCACCGTGTAGGCCGTACCGGCCGTGCCGGCGAAACCGGCATCGCCATCAGCCTGGTGGCGCCGTCCGAAGCCCACCGCGCCCAGGCCATCGAGCAACTGCAAAAGTCGCCGCTGAACTGGGACCAACTGGACAACCTCAAGCCGCAAAGCGGTGGCCCGCTGTTGCCGCAGATGAGCACCCTGTGCATCGCCGCAGGGCGTAAAGACAAGGTGCGCCCAGGCGACATTCTCGGTGCATTGACCGGTGAAGCCGGCATTCCGGGTGCCCAGGTCGGCAAGATCGCGATCTTTGATTTCCAGGCCTTCGTGGCCGTGGAGCGCGGCATCGCCAAGCAGGCGCTGCAGCGTTTGAATGACGGCAAGATCAAGGGCCGTTCGCTGCGCGTGCGTATTTTGTAAAGATCTATCGATGGGTGAAGATCCATTGTGGGAGCGGGCTTGCTCGCGAATGCGGAGTATCAGTCGACATGTTTGTCACTGAACCACCGCATTCGCGAGCAAGCCCGCTCCCACATTTGACTGTATTTCAATTCAGAATTTTTGTGAGGACATGGCTGTGCGCTCGACCGAAGTTGTGATCATTGGCGCCGGCGCCGCAGGCTTGATGTGCGCGCTGACCGCCGCCGGGCGTGGGCGCAAGGTGATGTTGATCGACCACGCCAACAAGGCCGGCAAGAAAATCCTGATGTCCGGTGGCGGCCGCTGCAACTTCACCAACATGTACACCGAGCCAGCCAACTTCCTCTCCAATAACGCGCACTTCTGCAAATCCGCCCTGGCCCGCTACACCCAGTGGGATTTCATCGGGTTGGTAGCCAAGCACGATGTGCCGTACCACGAGAAGAAACTCGGCCAGCTGTTCTGCGACAACAAGTCCAGCGACATCCTCGGCATGCTGCTTGATGAGTGCATCCAGACCGGCGTGAGCCTGCACCTGGACACCTCCATCGAGGCCATCGCCAAGCTCGAAGGCGGCTATCAACTGCAAACCACCCTGGGCGAACTGCGCTGTGAATCGCTGGTGATCGCCACGGGCGGTTTGTCGATCCCGACACTGGGCGCCACCGGTTTCGGTTACCAAGTGGCCAAGCAATTCGGCCACGAACTGCTGCCGACCCGCGCCGGGCTGGTGCCGTTCACCATCACCGACCAGCTCAAGGAGTTGTGCGGCGAGTTGTCCGGCACCTCGGTCGACTGCCTGGTGAGCTGCAACGGCCAGAGTTTTCGCGAGAACATCCTGTTCACCCACCGCGGCCTGAGCGGGCCGGCAATTTTGCAGATTTCCTCGTATTGGCACTCCGGCGACACGGTAGAAATCAACCTGCTGCCCGACCACGACGCCCATGCCTGGCTGCAACAGCAACAGGCCGAACACCCCAACAGCGAGTTGAAAACCCTGCTGGGCGAGATCTTCACCAAGAAGATGGCCAACCTGCTGGCCCAAAGCTGGTTCGAATCCAAGCCGATGAAGCAGTACACCCACGCTGAAATTGCCGATATCGCGCAAAAACTGGGGAGCTGGCAACTGGTACCGGCCGGCACCGAGGGTTATCGCACCGCCGAGGTGACATTGGGCGGGGTGGATACGCGGGAAGTGTCGTCCAAGACCATGGAATCGCTGAAAAGCCCCGGCCTGTACTTTATCGGCGAAGTGCTGGATGTGACCGGCCACCTGGGCGGGTTCAATTTCCAGTGGGCCTGGGCCTCGGGCTACGCGGCCGCGCAATACGCCTGACTTGCACCTTGAAATGCAATCCCCTGTGGGAGCTGGCTTGCCTGCGATAGCGGTGTTGGATTCACCACCGCTATCGCAGGCAAGCCAGCTCCCACAAGGTTTTGTGCTGATCCTGAGTTTTTTGCGCTTGGATGTGATCGCCACGCTTGCCGTGGCGTCCTTGATAGCTCAATTTAGCGACAACGTCCCGGAAGACTCCAGACTTCATGTCATCGACCTCGTTCAAGCAGTCCATGCGGCGCCTGTGGGCGCTGGATAAATTCAGCTACAGCGTACGGGTGTTCATCGCCCTCACCGGCAGCATGGCGTTGTGTTGGTACCAGGATGAAATGACGCTGCTGATCCCGCTGTTCCTGGGGATTATCGCCAGCGCCCTGGCCGAGACCGATGACAGCTGGCAAGGCCGCCTCAATGCGCTGGCGGTGACACTGGTGTGTTTCAGCATCGCCGCGCTGTCGGTAGAGCTGCTGTTCCCTTACCCCTGGATATTTGCCATCGCCCTGGCCCTGGCCAGTTTCGGCCTGACCATGCTCGGCGCGCTGGGCGAACGCTATGGCGCGATTGCTTCGGCCACCTTGATTCTGTCGGTCTACACCATGATCGGCGTGGACCAGCGCGGCGGCGCCGTCACGGATTTCTGGCATGAGCCGCTGTTGCTGGTCGCCGGTGCCGCTTGGTACGGCGCGTTGTCGGTGCTGTGGCAGGCGCTGTTTTCCAACCAGCCGGTGCAGCAGAGCCTGGCACGGCTGTTCCGCGAGCTGGGGCGTTACCTCAAGCTCAAGTCGTCCTTGTTTGAACCCATCCGTCAGTTGGACGTAGAAGCGCGACGCCTGGAACTGGCTCAGCAAAATGGCCGAGTCGTCGCTGCGCTGAATGCCGCGAAGGAAATCATCCTGCACCGCGTCGGCAATGGGCGTCCGGGCTCGAAGGTCAGTCGCTACCTGAAGCTCTACTTCCTGGCCCAGGACATTCACGAGCGCGCCAGTTCCTCTCACTACCCCTACAACGCCCTCACTGAAGCCTTCTTCCACAGCGACGTACTGTTTCGTTGCCAGCGCCTGCTGCGCCAGCAGGGCAAGGCCTGCCAGACGCTGGCCGAGTCGATCCAATTGCGCCAACCGTTCATCTATGACGACAGTTTTGCCCAAGCCCTGGGCGACCTGAACGCCTCCCTGGAGCACCTGCGCATCCAGAGCAACCCGGCCTGGCGTGGCCTGCTGCGCTCCTTGCGCGCCCTGGCGGCCAACCTGTCCACGCTCGACCGCCTGCTGGGCGACGCCAGCAACCCCGATGCCCTGGCCGACGCCACCGACAGCAACCTGCTGGACCGCGCCCCGCGCAACCTCAAGGAAATGTGGACGCGCCTGCGCACCCAACTGACGCCCACCTCGCTGCTGTTTCGCCACGCCCTGCGCCTGTCCCTGGCGTTGACCGTCGGCTACGCCACCCTGCACGCCATTCACGCGTCTCAGGGTTACTGGATCATCCTCACCACCCTGTTCGTGTGCCAGCCGAGCTACGGCGCCACCCGGCGCAAACTCGGCCAGCGGATCATCGGCACCGCCATCGGCCTCACCGTGGCCTGGGCGCTGTTCGATCTGTTCCCCAACCCGGTGGTGCAGTCGATGTTCGCTATCGCTGCAGGCCTGGTGTTCTTTATCAACCGCACCACCCGCTACACCCTGGCGACGGCGGCCATCACCTTGATGGTGCTGTTCTGCTTCAATCAGGTGGGCGATGGCTACGGGCTATTCCTGCCGCGCCTGTTCGATACGTTGCTCGGCAGCCTGATCGCGGGCCTGGCGGTGTTCCTGTTCCTGCCAGACTGGCAAGGCCGGCGCTTGAACAAAGTGCTGGCCAACACCCTGACCTGCAACAGCATCTACCTGCGCCAGATCATGCAGCAATACGCCGCCGGCAAGAGCGACGACCTGGCTTACCGCCTGGCCCGCCGCAACGCGCACAACGCCGACGCCGCGTTGTCCACCACCCTGGCCAATATGCTGATGGAGCCGGGGCACTTCCGTAAGGAAGCCGACGTGGGCTTCCGCTTCCTGGTGCTGTCTCACACCTTGCTCAGCTATTTGTCAGGGTTGGGGGCACATCGCGATACTTCGCTACCGAGCGATGTGCGTGAGCACTTGATCGAAGGCGCGGGCAACAGCCTGGCGGCGAGCATTGATGAGATCGCCACCGGCCTGGCCAACAAACAGTCGATTGCGATCCAGAGCGATGCCGAGGAAGCGCTGGCCGCCGAGCTTGAACAAATGCCGGATGAGATCGACGAAGGGCAGCGGTTGGTACAGACGCAGTTGGCGTTGATCTGCCGGCAGTTGGGGCCGTTGCGTACGTTGGCGGCGCATTTGATCAAAGATACCGGTGCGGCTTAGACCGCTATCGCAGGCAAGCCAGTTCCCACATTGGAACGCATTCAACTGTGGGAGCCGGGCTTGCCCGCGATGAGGCCCGCAAGCACCCTACATCCCATGCGCCTTCATCAACCGCGCATAACTGCCATCAGCCTTCATCCTGGCAATCTCCCGATCAAAACCCGCGACAATCTGCGCATGCTCGGGGTTCTTCAAACTGACCAGAATATGCAGGCTGTTCTCGCTCAAAGGCTTGCCCACAAACGCCACGGTATTGCGCACCCGCGGCGACTCCCGAGCCAGGTAATAACGCGCCACGTATTCATCTTCCAGCGTCAACCGCACCCGCCGCGCCGCGAGCATGCGCACCGCCATGGCAAAGTTGTGCACGGGTACTTTCTGTAGCTGGGTGTCTTGATCGAACGCTGCCGAGTAAGCGTAACCGCGCACCACGGCGATGGTCTCGTCGCGCAGTTCGGCCAGGCTCTGATAACCAATGTCATCGTCGCTGCGCTTGAGAAAGCGCACACGGTTAAGCAGGTACTCAGCAGAAAACTGGCCAAACTGCGTGCGGGCCTCGTCGTACCAGGCGTTGATCAGCACATCGTAGCGCCCATCCCCCACGCCCTTGAGCGCACGGGCCCAAGGCACCTGTTCAAAATCACTGGCGTACCCCGCACGGGCCAGGGCCGTGCTGACGATATCGGTGGCCAGGCCGCCATTGATCAAGGTGGCATCGGTGAACGGCGGCCAGCCATCCGCCACCAGACGCAGACGCTGGGCCAGCACCGGCTGGGCCAGCAACAGCACTGCGATCAAAGCAACGGCACGAGTCAATCGCGGCATGCTCAAAGTCCTTGGCGGGCAGGCGGTGGCCTGATAACAGTAGCTCATCAATAAGCTTGCATTGCAGATTACACAAAGCAGCCAGCGGCGCACGCACTGAATGATGGCAAATTGACGCCATTCACACATTTGCCAATTTTAGACAGCGGCGCCCGTCACGCTTACTATCCAGGCACGTCTTTATAAGAGCACACATCATGACGGTTGATTGGGTTTGCAAACATCACGACGACCTGGGCAAGGACCAGCTATATGCCGTCCTGCGTTTGCGCAGCGAGGTATTCGTCGTCGAGCAGAAATGCGCGTATCAGGACATCGATGGGCAGGACCTGGCGGGGGACACCCATCACCTGATGGCCTGGAACGACAATGAACTGGTGGCTTACCTACGCCTGCTGGACCCGGAGTCCCAGGGCGGCGATGTGGTGATTGGCCGGGTGATCGTTGCGCCATCGGCACGCGGCACCGGGTTGGGGCACACGATGATGGAAGAGGCCCTCAAGCAGATTGAAGAAATCTGGCCCGAGACACCGATCTTTCTCTCAGCTCAGGCGCATTTGCAGGAGTACTACGGGCGGTATGGGTTTGTAGTGGCGGGTGAGGAATACCTGGAGGACGATATTCCCCATATCGGCATGCGGCGCATCTGAGGGCGCCATCGCAGGCAAGCCAGCTCCCACATTGGAACGCATTCAACTGTGGGAGCCGGGCTTGCCCGCGATAGCGTCAGCCCTGCCACCGCTGAACTCAGGGGTAGCCCAACACCTGCTTGATCGACGCCAGATTAGCCTCGATCCACCTGCGGTCAATCGCCCCCCAATTCCGAATCCGATAGTGCCCGGCATGGTTACGCGCACCATCCTCCTGCTCGAACTCACACACAATATCCAGGTCGGCCAACGCCGCAATCGTATCCTGGGCGGTACGCCTAGGCATGCCGGTGGCCTCGGTCAGCGCCGGGACGCTGCTGGCCAGCTGGCTGTCGATCAAGTACGCCACGTACAGGCGGCGGTAGAAGCTGCTTTTGGTCTTGCTCACATCCATGGTCAGTCGCCTTGGGGTTAGGGCTTGCCCTGCAAATCGCGCCAGGTGAGGTACACGCGCAGGTCGAATTCCACCTGATGGTAGCCCGGCATCATGTATTGGCAGAGTTTATAGAACGCCTTGTTGTGGTCCGACTCCTTGAAGTGAGCCAGTTCATGTACCACGATCATGCGCAGAAACTCCGGGGCCGCCTCCTTGAACAGCGAAGCGATGCGGATCTCTTTCTTGGACTTGAGATTACCGCCCTGCACTCGGGAAATCGTGGTGTGCAAACCCAAGGCACGATGGGTCAGGTCCAGCCGGTTGTCGAACAGCACTTTGTCGATAGACGGCGCGTTACGCAGGTGCTCCTGCTTCAAGGCCAGGGCGTACGCATACAGGGCCTTGTCGCTCTGCACCGCATGGCGCTCGGGGTAACGCTGTTCCAGATAGGCACCCAACTGGTCCTTGGCGATCAGTTGGCGCACTTGCTCCTGGAGCGCGGCGGGGTAGGCCTGGAGGTATTTCAACGCGGTCATGGGCTCGGCAACGCAATTGGGACGGGCGCCAGTGTAGCGAATTCAAAGCGCGCGAGGGTACGACCAGCCGGCAACGTCTTCGGCCATCAACGGCAGCGCCGCCCACGGCCCCTGGATATACGCGCAGCCATTGGCCTTTAGCCATTGTGTTTGCTCAAGGGTCTCCACGCCTTCGGCGATCACCAGCACACCAAAATGCTCACACAGTTGGATGATGCTGCGCGCCATCGCCGCATCCCGCGCCGAGCCAGGCAGGCGCGCCACCAATTGAGGGTCAAGCTTGAGGGTATCGAACTTGAGGTCGCGCAAATGGGCCAGGGAGCACTGGCCGCAGCCAAAGTCGTCCAGGGCAATCCGCACCCCGATCCGGCGCAGTAACTGGAGTTGCTTGGTAGACTCGGCAAGATTACTCATCAAGCAGTCCTCGCCGATTTCCACCTCCAGTTGCCGCCCCTCTAACCCATGCCGCTCCAGCATCTGCTGCAGTTGGTTGGCGAGGTTGGGCATGTTGAACTGGCTGCTGCTCAGGCTCACGCTCAACACCAGGTCGGGGTCGAAGGTGGCTTGCCAGGCCTGGCGCTGGGCGGCGACCTGCTGGTAGATCCAGGCACTCAACTGGTTGATCAACCGCGCCTCTTCCAGCAGCGGCAAGAACAGGCCCGGCGGCACATCACCGACGCTGGGATGCTGCCAGCGCAACAGCGCCTCGACGCCGCGCAAACGCCCGTCTTCCAGGGAGACTTGGGGCTGGTACACCAAGGTGAAATCCTTGTTGGCAATGGCGGTACGCACACTGTCTTCCAGCATCAGCCGCGAGCGGGCGCGGCCGTTCATTTCCTGGTCGTAGTACCGATACTGCTGACGGCCGGCGCGCTTGGCTTCGTACATGGCAATATCCGCGGCCCGCAGCAGGCCGCCCAAGTCCGAGCCGCAATCCGGGAAGGTCGCGATGCCGATACTGACCCCCAGCATCACCTCCAACCCATCGACCTGCTGGCACACAGACACCCGTTCGATGAGCTTTTCCGCGATCTTCGCGGCCTGCTCGGGAAACTCCAGCTCCAGCAACGCGGTGAATTCATCCCCGCCCATGCGCCCCAGAATGTCGTAGGAACGCAGGCACGCCTGCATTTGCTCCGAGACCCAACGCAACACGCGATCCCCGGCGTCATGGCCCAGCGTATCGTTGACCCGCTTGAAGCCATCCAGGTCCAGGTACAGCAATACCAGCGCCTGCTCGCTACGTTCGCTGCGCAGCAAGGTGTTCTCCATCGCCTGATGGAAACCGCGCCGGTTCAACAGTCCGGTCAGCGGGTCGGTCACGGCCTGAAATTCCAGTTGCTGGTGCAGGTGACGCACCTCAGACATGTCCAGCACCGTCACCACCATCGCCTTCTGCTCGGCAGGCAAGGGCGCACAGGACAACGCCACCGGCACCTGCTGACCCCGACCGGTGCGCAAAATGGCATCGTGCTGGCGCCACGTCTCGCCCCGGCGATACGCCTCGTACATGGGGAAACCCAACCAGGCTGGCACATGGGGCTTTTGCAGGAAACTGAGGAAACTCTCGCCCTGCAACTCAGCCATCGTCGCATTCAACAGCCGCGAAATGGCCGGGTTGGCGTACTCGATCACGCTGGTTTCGCTCACCACCAAAATACCCTCGGCGGCGTTATCCAGCACCGAGGCATTAAAGGCGCGGGCCAACTCCAGGTCATGGCTCAGGCGCTGCAAGGCACGGCGATTGCGCTGGTGCTCCAGCAACGCCTGCACCTTGGGCTTGAGGATATGCGGGTCGAAGGGCTTGAACAGGTAGTCGATCGCCCCGCTGGCATAGCCTTCAAGCACCGCATCGGGCGAATGGGCGGTGGCGGTCAGAAAGATAATCGGCGTCATACGCGTGCGCTGGCTGCCCCGCATCAGGCGTGCCACCTCGAAGCCGTCCATGCCCGGCATGCGCACGTCCAGCAACACCAGGTCGACGTCGTGGGCCAGCAGTAACTCCAGGGCCTCCAGGCCAGACGCGGCGGTGATCACACGCCAATCGTCACGCTGCAACAGCGCACGCATGCTGACGAGGTTTTCCGGGTAGTCATCGACCACCAACAGAACCGAAATTGCATCGTCGTGTTGTGGAGCGCCATCCATGCTACGTCTCTTCCTTAGGGAGCTACACCGGTCACTTTTGTTACAAAGGCCGGATAAACACTGAGGGCTCACTCTAGCCGTGGTTCTAAAAAAGCAGAAGTGACGTAGGGGCCATCATTGTGCCAAAGGCCAGGAAGCCGACTAACGGTAAGGCCCTGTAGCCCGCGGTTCACGGGCAACATGGCTTTTTGGCATTCCTCTGACGCCAATAAATTGCCAGCAATTGTTTAACAATCTCACCAGCACCGCCTATAAAGAACCTGGAAGGCCCTTTGGGCCAATGCCTACACCCTCTGTAAAAAGGCCAACACCATGATCGACCTTTCCACCTGGAACCTGAGCATTCCGGTCGGCTCCCCACCCACAACCATTGAAACGCCAAGGCTGCTGAGCGGCTTCAACGATCAATACTTCCAGGCCGAAGGCAGCGACGTGCAGTTCTGGACACCCGTGACGGGCTCGCGCACCGAAAACGCCATCTACCCACGCAGCGAACTGCGCGAAACCTACGCCGACGGCCGCCTGCGCAATTGGACCTACCCCGAGGCCGACAACTTCCTGCGCGCCACCCTCACGGTCAACCAGGTGCCCTCCTCCGGCAAAATTGTGATCGGCCAGATCCACGCCTACGACAGCCAGAAGCCGCTGATCAAGCTGGAGTACCAGTTCAAGGAAAAAACCCAGACCGGCAACATCGTCGCCAAAGTGCGCATGCGCCCGGACGAGGCCGAAAGCCGGGTGATCATCGTCGCCTCCAACGTGCCGCTGGAGAAAAGCTTCACCTATGTGATCAACCTCAACAAAGCCGGGTTGCTCAGCGTGTATGCCGCCGACAGCGAGTGGAATGAACGGATCGGCGCGGCCTGGGGCGACAAGCCGTTGTACTTCAAGGCGGGGGTGTACGTGCAGGACAATACGGGCGACACCAATGAGGGCGCGCGGGTGACGTTTGCGAAGTTGGATATTGATCATGAGTAAGGGGATTGGCCTCATTTCAAGTAGGCAATGCCCGATGAGTACAAGGATCCTTTGCGAGTAATCCAATCACTTAAAGCCACTGCCCCCCCCCTGTGGGAGCGGGCTTGCTCGCGAATGCGCAGGATCAGCCAAAATCTATATTGACTGATACACCGCATTCGCGAGCAAGCCCGCTCCCACAAAGGTTCTGTGTGGCCTGAGGATCCTGTGCGGGTCCTACAGCACCATTGCGACAAGCCACATCGCCTCTTTAGCCCCTGCACAGAAACCGCCACCGACTACCCCGTACTGTTGATCGACAGCGAAGCCCCACTGCTCGACCTCCACGCCTGCCTGCGCGAACGTCTCAACGCCGCTCTGGAACACCTAAACCTGATGGTGTGCTCCAGCCTGCCGGATTTTGCCGAGCGCGACCTGAACAACGTGGCTAATACCGGACACATTCTGGTGCAGGATGTGAGTAATGTGTTCTGGGCGATTGAGTAGCGTGGGTTCGATAAGCGCCACGGCGTGATCAAATCCCATCGATAAATAACCGCACTTTCGCGCGTTCTGGATGTAATTCGAGCTCGAAGAAACGATATGTAAGCCACACTTATAAATTATCGCACCACCATTATTCTAAAAAAGAATATAAAACTGTCAGATCTAACAGGTCCCTAGAATCAGATCACTTGATAACATTTTTTCCACGGCGACGAAATAGGTACTTTACGGAAGCCGCACCTGACTCCCACCTTGGATAACTATCATGGCCAAACACGAACCCGCACTTGAACACACCTATAGGTTCTCTCCTGCAAGCGTAAATCAATATGCGATAAGAATTACCTTTGCTGATTACGACACAGGAAAATTAGAAGGAGTCATGCAAAATCATCCTTTTATAACAGCAGGCTATCACAGAGAAAGTGCGCCCTCCACGAAGTCCTCGTTCACCTTCAGGGTGAACTACAATTTGTGGGATCCTGAAAGTGGTACAAACGGGAATTTGACAAAACGTACTGGAACACTAAACCTTACGGCCGACGATCACTCATACAACAACATGTACGGCACACTGACAGAGGACGGAGGCGAACCAATAAACGTAGCGCTTACAAAACAGCCATAGTAACTCTACACCTTATCAATGCAAGCAGTTCAGATGACACGCAATCAAGACATAGCTGGGCAAACATAAGGAAATACCCAAATTGGAACATGGGTATTTTCTTTTTAACAAGTCTCTATTTTAACTTTAAATACAGAATATATACAACCCGATAAAACCCAGGCCCTTTATTTCAATACGCCGACCATTACCTGCTAAAACCCTAAGTAAAAAGTACCTGCGCCAAAATTTTTCACAGCCCCCAGCACAACTTTCTTGCTATCGATCTATGCTGCTACTTTTTAGATAGTTCGCCGCAAATGCCCTGGAAAGTATCGACGTTGAGCCTTTTGATCTTACTCATCGTGCTCTACCCGTTCGGCGATCGATTTGAGATCAATACGCCGACCAACCATTTCCAGCGCCATACCTAGTGCAGTAATCACTCTGAAGGCGGTATACATCGCGACATTTTCTCCAGCTTCCAGGTCGATGATGGTCTTGCGGCTGCACCGTGCTTCTGCCCGAGTTGCTGCTGACTGCACTGCTTAGCTCGGCGTAGTTGCCTGAGTCGCTCGCCAAAAGCTGGAGGGGTAGTGATGAGCAAAATGTCACCTCTATCGAACTTTTAACTAAATTAATCTGAGTATGTCCCTTATAGTGAAATAGCATCCATAAAAAACCCGCATCACTGCGGGCTTCTTTTTAAACGACTAAGACTCAATTCACCTTAGCGTTCAACTCACCTTTCAAATACCGCTGATACATCGCTTCCAACGAGATCGGCTTGATCTACAAAGCATTGCCCCCCGTACCGAACGCTTCATAACCCGTGATAGAGCAATCACGCATGGAGCTCTCGGTTGCAAGGGAAAATCACAGATGCGGGTCAGTATCAACGTAAGCACTCTATACGCCGCGCCTAGCGTCCTCGACTAAACGCTTATAGCGCTGAGCACCCGCGAAGAAAAACATGTGCCCACAACGGCTACGAAACCTTCGGCTTTTATGCAACAGGATATTACGGCCTCGTATACAAATTAGTGCTTTTAGAAATCAACGGGGAAGCGAAATGTAGGAAATACCAATCAGAACGATCCGATAACCTCATGGACAAATACACAAAAATTCGACTGAGAACAATACCGCTCAAGAAAACAAAATTGACAATCTCAATAGGCGCTCATACGGTTTAATTGCATCGCACATCTGCGAAGGCAACAACCCTGAGGAACTATATTATGAAACGAGTAACTATAGAACCGACGCTCAACAATCAATCAAACGACGCGTACCAGACCCCTCACTTCTCAATTAAAACGGTGACTGTACCCCACTACGCATTCGTTCCAAACTGTAAGGATCGAATTATTGAAGCTTCTGCTGACAGTAGAAAACTAGAAATTAAATAATCATTTACCGCCTGGGCTTCGGCCCAGGCAGCTCATAAAAATGAATCTCGCTAAATGAATTTCACCAAACCTAATAGGTGCTTAGGCGGCTATGTGTACTGCGAAGAAAAAATGGCTCTCAAACGACGTATTTCTTGTACTTAAAGATGGTGCGGCTTACTTGTGGGACTATAGAAATCACGCTCAATACCAGATAAGTGCTGGGGAGTTTGAGCGGTTAGTAAGTTTTTCTGCAGGCGATTTCGTATCAGACACAGACGATGACATATCCATAGACACATCCGGGGTCCTTCATGACGTGAAACCAACCGATGAATGGGGTTGGGACGTGTTATCAAAAATATTCCACATTGGGACATCTCATCCGAATTCGCCAGCCCCTGACAAGCCTGAAATGTACATTGAATACGCTAAAAGCTACTTGAATTTCTGCAAGTCAATCCATAAGAATGAACCAGATATTTCTTTAATAAAAGGAGGCGAAAAAACACTACTGCCACCTCCAAACATTTCAGTCATTAAAGAAGCGAGTCTATGGGAAACCCTTTTGGCGCGTCATACTTGTCGAGATTTTTTTGACACTTCAGTACCAGTATTGTCACTAGCAACCATACTTTATGGAACTTTAGCAGATAAAAAAGAGGTCGATTACGACGCTCCGACTGGCGCTCAAAAGTTCGGATTCAGAAGGACGTCACCTTCGGCGGGAGGCTTACAGGCGACGGAGGGCTATGTATGGGTACGGAATGTCGAGGATCTTGCACCCGGCATTTATCATTATATAAGTGAACAGCACACGCTGGAGAAAGTACGCGACCTTCCGCCTGAAGTAATATCTACTTATTTATGCGGCCAGCACTGGGCAAACAACTTGGCATTCGCAATTTTTTTCACCTCTCGTTTTGACAAGCTTTGGTGGAAATACCCTCACTCTCGTGCCTATCGTCCAATGCTGCTGGACGTCGGACATCTATCACAAACTGCAAATTTGTTAATCACCGCGCTTGGCTTACATCCTTGGTTGACCGGATACTTTCATGACAAAGAGATAAATGAACTCTTAAAGGTAAACCTTCCCTCGGAGCAAGTCATCTTTTTGGTGGGTGCAGGGCATGGCACGGGTAGCTCGTACACCACCGAAGTTAGGAAACTACTAGACGGAGTCTGATGAGGTGCTGACTATGGTCAATTTTGAAAATGATGACAGTGTAATCCTTGGCCTTAAAGATGGACATGACGGAGCGGTAGCTCTAATTATCGGTAACCACTTGGAGTTTTCTGTAGAAGCAGAAAAGGATAACGGTCTTCGCTTTTCAAGCGTGACACCTGACGTACTTTTGAAAATTTTTCACATGTTCAACAAACCCGTGGACATAGTAGCTCAGAGTGGTTGGAGTAGAGGACAGAGTTCAGAAAGTGACACCATTGGTGCAGGTTATTCTGGATTAACGCAGATTCTTAACCAAAAACGATCAATATTTGGTCGCGACGTTACTTATTTCTCATCCTCCCATGAACGCTCACATCTTTTATGCGGATATGGGCTTTCGCCGTTCCCACAAGGACAACCTTGCTACGCATTACTTTGGGAGGGTTATTTTGGCGCATTCTATCGAATCGATGAAAACGTAAATATTTCTAAATTAGGTAGTGCACTTGAAAACCCTGGGGACAGATTTGCTTTTCTATACGCGCTCGCAGATCCCACTTTTAATCTTGGGGCGGGGCAAATTCGTTTAAGTGATGCCGGAAAACTCATGGCGCTCGCCGCTTATGGCGAAAACGGTGAGATCGATGAGGACGCCAGACACATAATAGCGACGCTACTCGACGAGAACACGAATTTTAGAAAGCTTCACAAGCGCCAATTTCGTAAAAGCAAATATTACAATATTGGAATTGAAAACCCTCGACTCGCATCGCTTGCACACCAATTTTCAAACGCAATTTTCAATCTGTTTCGCGACTTTGTTCAGCCGCTAGTTTTTGATGACGCACCTTTATTAATTGTGGGTGGCTGTGGATTAAATTGTGACTGGAATACCAAATGGAAAGAGACACAACTATTCCCTGATGTATTTATTCCTCCGTGCACAAACGACAGTGGATCTGCAATTGGAACTGCGATTGATGCATTATTGCACACCAAAGGACTTGCCAAGATAACTTGGTCGCCCTATGCAGGTGAGCCATCACAGATTGACACAGATAATACAGGCACCTTCATTAGTGAACCCTATGATATACGGCGTGTTGCACAATTGCTTCATGACGGTTCCATATTAGGTTGGGTGCAGGGTAGATATGAAATGGGGCCTAGAGCCCTAGGGAATCGCTCAATATTGGCGGCGCCCTACCCTAGAGAAAATCTCATTAGATTGAATAAAATCAAGCAGCGCGAAGGGTTTCGACCTATTGCGCCGATATGTTTAGAAGAATGTATGGGTGAATACTTCCACCCGTCTACTCCCTCCCCCTTCATGCTAGAGTTTCGTAGAGTAATTTCATCTAAAATTCCGGCGGTCACGCACGTTGATAACTCAGCGCGTCCTCAATCAGTCAATAAATCGCAAAATCCTCGTATGTATCAATTACTGAGTGCCTATCGTGACATTTCAGGAGTCGGTGTACTTTGTAACACTTCCCTGAATTTTAACGGTCGCGGTTTTATTAATAGGTTGAGCGACCTTTGTCGATTTGCCAGCGAACATCAACTCGACGGCTTCGTATTTGAAGACAAATTTTTTCTCAATTCAGATCGGCATGATGAAAACGTCTAGCAAGCTTATTTATGTGCAAGCGCTATCCAGCCTCTCATTATGGCTTGATATTTTTTTGATCTTCACGGTTCCCGTTTATATATGGCATGCCTCTCCTTCATCGATAGCATTCTTGGCTTTTTGTCTGGGTGCACCAATGTTGTTTCTTGGCCCTATCATTGGAACACTGATAGATCGACATGACGTCAGGAAAACACTATTATTAGGTGCCTTGCTGCGCACACTATCTACTGTAGCGCTAGCAGTGTCTCCAGACCTTCAGAGTTTTTTGTTTTTCGTTTTATTCAAAGGCGTATCAAACTTATTCTACTTTCCTTCGATGACCATCGCGGTTCGAAAACTGATACTTGCCGAAGAGCGTAAATCTTTTTTCAGTCACGTCAGTGTATTTGATCAATCTTCAAAAATTCTCGCCCCATTACTTGCAGGTGCGTTAGCGGTAGTATTGCCACCCAAGGATTTATTCTTTTTATCTGCTGCCGCCGTTTTATTAACCATTCCATTCCTAAAGTCTATTTGCCGGGCATTCCGAACGCAAATGAATGACTCCTCTACGAAAATCCTTCCACTCTATCGTGACATAACTAGAGGGTTTTCTATATTCAATGCCCTGCCCTTTCAACTCCGCATAGGCTTTTTGTACTCCCTACTGACATCGCTTGCGTTAGGAATTTACGACCCACATTTGGCGTCCTTTCTAGCCTACGAAGCTTTACCTCCAGTCAGTTTTTCAGTGATCGTTTCCGCGACAGCCGCAGGCGCGATATGTGCCGCTCTGCTGATGAAGTTAAAGCTGAGCAATATCGATGAGATTCTACTTCGATCACATGCATTAGTTATTTTCTCTACAGCATTAATCCTGACGGCAATTTTAGTATTTTTTCAAGTACCTGGAAGAGCCTATCTCTATCCGCTGGTTTGGTTTGTGAATGGTTTCAGCTATGAGCTTTTAATCATTTCCTCAAACATAATCCTTCAACAGTTATGCCCTCCTGACAATATTGGAAGAGTGTCCATGTCTTTCAGAAGCGTCCAAATGCTCTGTATTATAATTGGGCCTTCATTAGGGACAATATTAATAATCGCGGCAGGTCGCTCAGCACCTTTCGTTGCGGCCGCATGCATGGCTTTTTTAACTGCATCAGTGTCAATTGCGGTCTATTTATATCTGTACAAAAAACAAGCACGCACACCTGTCAGTTAGTGCAGCATCGAACGATGGCCCGGTGACTCTCCTAACACTTAAAGTTGCCAATTCAAGTCCACAAAAAAGCCCGCATCACTGCGGGCTTCTTTAGTTAAACGCTTGAGACTCAGTTCACCTTAGCGTTCAACTCACCTTTCAAATACCGCTGGTACATCGCCTCCAACGAGATCGGCTTGATCTTCGAAGCATTGCCCGCAGTACCAAACGCTTCATAACGTGCGATACACACATCACGCATCGCGGTAACGGTAGCGCCGAAGAACTTACGCGGGTCGAACTCGCTCGGGTTAGTGGCCATCAGGCGACGCATCGCACCGGTGGACGCCAGGCGCAGGTCGGTGTCGATGTTGACCTTGCGCACGCCGTACTTGATGCCTTCGACGATTTCTTCAACCGGTACGCCGTAGGTTTCTTTGATGTCGCCGCCGTACTGGTTGATGATCGCCAGCCACTCTTGCGGTACCGAGGAAGAACCGTGCATCACCAGGTGGGTGTTGGGGATGCGCTTGTGGATTTCCTTGATGCGGTCGATGGCCAGCACGTCGCCGGTAGGCGGCTTGGTGAACTTGTAGGCGCCGTGGCTGGTGCCGATGGCGATGGCCAGGGCGTCGACCTGGGTCTTCTTGACGAAGTCGGCGGCTTCTTCCGGGTCGGTCAGCATCTGGCTGTGATCCAGCACGCCTTCGGCGCCGATGCCGTCTTCTTCGCCGGCCATGCCGGTTTCCAGCGAACCCAGGCAGCCCAGCTCGCCTTCAACCGATACGCCGCAGGCGTGGGCCATGGCCACGGTTTGTTGGGTCACGCGTACGTTGTACTCGTAGTCGGTTGGGGTCTTGCCGTCTTCGCCGAGGGAGCCGTCCATCATTACCGAGCTGAAGCCCAGTTGGATCGAGCGCTGGCACACGTCAGGGCTGGTGCCGTGGTCCTGGTGCATGCACACCGGGATGTGTGGGAATTCTTCGATCGCGGCGAGGATCAGGTGACGCAGGAACGGGGCGCCGGCGTATTTGCGCGCGCCGGCCGAAGCCTGGACGATCACTGGGGAGTCGGTCTTGTCAGCGGCTTCCATGATGGCGCGCATCTGCTCAAGGTTGTTGACGTTAAAGGCTGGGACGCCGTAGCCGAACTCGGCTGCGTGGTCCAGCATTTGACGCATGCTGATAAGTGCCATTGTGTTGTCTCTCCCGGTCGAGGGTCGTTAATCGTGCAAGCCTGCCGTAGCGGCGGCTGCTATTCAAGTTATTGCAGTGCTCGGCGCACAACCTCTGTGAGATTGGAGCCGGATCAATGTGGGAGCGGGCTTGCTCGCGAAAGCGGTGTATCAGTCACCGGATTCGTCAGCTTACCCACCGCATTCGCGAGCAAGCCCGCTCCCACATTTGCTTCTCATCAAATCCAAAATCCTATTGGGCCTTACAGCCGCGCCCAATCAAATCATCCGTCGCCACCCAGTAAACCAGGCCTTCCTCACCTTTGGTGTGAAACGCCAACTGGCCGTCGCTGTACAGCACGCCCGAGGCGGCTACTTCTTGCTTGAGCCGGTAAACCTGGTCCGAACCGCCGAGGCGTACATCCACTTCGGAACGGGCCGGGTTGGCAAAGCGCCAGTTCACCTCGGCCTTGCTGTCGCAGGTCCAGGTGGTCCATTTGTCGGCTGGCTCTGCCTTGTCGAACAGGTTCATGCTGCTGCAGCCGGCCAACAGGGCCAGGGCTGCCAGGGCGAAAACGCCTTTCATTGCCAATCCTCGCAGGGCGGCCTATGGGCCGCCGTTGCTGTCGGTTAGTGGATCAGACCCGTCATGGGCAACCCTGTTCCTGACCGTTGGGCGCGGAGTCGTATTTCTCCAGCCGTTCGTTGCCGATGCGCTTGTTGATCACCGGCATGGTCTCGGCTTGCCAGTCAGCCTGGTAACAGCTTTTTCTCAACGGTGCCTTGGCATTATCCGCCTCGGGCGCCGCGCTGGGTGTGCTGCCGCAGCCGGCCAACAGGCCCGCTGCAATCACCAGTGCCAACGACTTGATCATGGGAACGCTCCTTTTCCTGATCACGCGAGCCTTAACCTTTGGCTCGGGTTTCCAGCACTTCCACGGCTGGCAACACCTTGCCCTCGACGAACTCGAGGAAAGCGCCACCACCGGTAGAAATGTAGGAGATCTGATCAGCCACACCATATTTATCGATAGCCGCCAAGGTATCGCCGCCACCAGCAATGGAGAACGCCGAGCTTTCAGCGATCGCTTTAGCCAGCACCTTGGTGCCGTTGCCGAATTGGTCGAACTCGAACACGCCCACCGGGCCATTCCACAGGATAGTCTGGGATGCCTTGAGCAGCTCGGCGAAGTTGGCCGCGGTTTGCGGGCCGATGTCCAGGATCATGTCGTCGTCGGCCACGTCAGCGATGAGCTTGACGGTAGCGGCGGCGCTTTCCGCGAATTCCTTGGCAACCACCACGTCTACCGGCAGCGGCACGCTGACCTTGGCGGCGATGGCGCGGGCGGTGTCGAGCAGGTCTGGCTCGTACAGGGACTTGCCCACCGGGTGGCCAGCAGCGGCCAGGAAGGTGTTGGCAATGCCGCCGCCGACGATCAGTTGGTTGCAGATCTGGCTCAGGCTGTTGAGTACGTCCAGCTTGGTGGACACCTTGGAGCCAGCGACGATAGCCGCCATTGGTTGGGCCGGAGCGCCCAGGGCCTTGCCCAGTGCATCCAGCTCGGCAGCCAACAACGGGCCAGCCGCGGCGACCTTGGCGAACTTGGCCACGCCGTGGGTCGAACCTTCGGCGCGGTGGGCGGTGCCGAACGCGTCCATCACAAACACGTCGCACAGGGCGGCGTATTGCTGGGCCAGTTCGTCGCTGTTCTTTTTCTCGCCCTTGTTGAAGCGCACGTTCTCGAACAGCACGATATCGCCCGCTTTCACGTCCACGCCGCCCAGGTAGTCTGCGACCAATGGCACGTCACGGCCCAGGGCCTTGCTCAGGTACTCGGCGACCGGCTTGAGGCTGTTTTCGGCAGAGAACTCACCTTCGGTCGGGCGACCCAGGTGGGAGCAGACCATCACGGCCGCGCCTTTTTCCAGGGCCAGCTTGATGGTCGGCAGCGAGGCCAGGATTCGCGCATCGCTGGTGACAACACCGTCCTTGACGGGGACGTTGAGGTCTTCGCGGATCAGTACGCGCTTACCTTGCAGATCGAGGTCGGTCATCTTCAACACGGTCATGGGTCGCAGTTCCTGAATTACTGGTGAGGTTGTTTAGAAGCGATGTGCAGATAGTGTTCGGCAACATCCAGCATGCGGTTGGCAAAGCCCCATTCGTTGTCGAACCAGGCCAGGATGTTCACAAGCCTGGGGCCGGAAACGCGGGTCTGGCTGGCATCGACAATCGCCGAATGCGGGTCATGGTTGAAATCGCAACTGGCGTGGGGCAACTCGGTGTAGGCCAACAGGCCTTTGAGCGGGCCGCTGGTGGCGGCGTCGCGCAGGATCCGGTTGACCTCGGCCGCGTCAGTGTCGCTCACGGTTTGCATGGTGATATCCAGGCAAGACACGTTCACCGTCGGCACCCGTACGGCTTTGGCCTGGATTCGCCCGGCAAGTTCCGGCAGCAGTCGCTCGATGCCCCGCGCCAGGCCGGTGGACACCGGAATCACTGACTGGAATGCCGAACGCGTGCGGCGCAGGTCTTCGTGGTGGTAGGCGTCGATCACCGGCTGGTCGTTCATCGCCGAGTGAATCGTGGTGATCGACACGTAGTCCAGGCCGATCGCCTGGTCCAGCAGGCGCAACAACGGCACGCTGCAGTTGGTGGTACACGACGCGTTGGACACCAGCAACTCATCGCCGGTCAGGCAATCCTGGTTGATGCCGTAGACGATGGTGGCATCGACATCCGCCTCGCTGGCCATCGGCTGGGAAAACAGCACACGCGGTGCGCCGGCGTCGAGAAAACGCTGGCCATCGGCACGGGTGTGATAGACACCGGAGCATTCCAGCACCAGGTCGACGCCCAGTGCTTTCCAGTCGATGCCTTCGGGGGTGGCACTGCGCAACACTTGTACGCAGTTGCCATTGATATGCAGACAATCGCCTTCAACCCGCACTTCGCCCGGGAAGCGGCCGTGGGTGGAGTCAAAGCGTGTCAGGTATTCGATGCTGGCCATGTCGGCCAAATCATTGATCGCGACAATTTCAAACCCGGCCGCCGCCCCTCGCTCGAACAGAGCACGCAAGACGCAACGACCAATGCGGCCGTAGCCGTTGAGTGCAACTTTGTAGGGACGCGGTTGAGGCATGGGGTTCTCGATTACCTTGGGTAATAGGGTGGCGGTACTGCCGCCTTCGCGAGCAAGCCCGCTCCCACACTTGAAATGCATTCCAAATGTGGGAGCGGGCTTGCTCGCGAAGAGGCCAGCACAGCCACCTCAATTTACAACCTTAGTCTTCCAGCAGCTCTTCAGCCTGACCCAGGATGTTTTCCAAGGTGAAACCGAACTCTTCGAACAAGGCTGGCGCCGGCGCCGACTCACCGTAGGTGGTCATGCCGATCACGCGGCCTTCCAGGCCCACGTACTTGTACCAGTAGTCAGCGTGAGCCGCTTCAATGGCGATACGCGCACTGACCTGCAGCGGCAATACCGATTGCTTGTAGCCGGCGTCCTGGGCTTCGAACACGCTGGTGCAGGGCATGGACACAACGCGCACATTGCGGCCTTGGGCGGTCAGCTTGTCGTACGCCTGAACGGTCAGGCCCACTTCGGAACCGGTGGAGATCAGGATCAGCTCCGGCTCGCCGATGCAGTCCTTGAGCACGTAACCGCCACGGCTGATGTCGGCGATCTGCGCGTCGGTACGCACCTGGTGTTGCAGGTTCTGACGCGAGAAGATCAGCGCCGAAGGGCCGTCCTTGCGCTCGATGGCGTGCTTCCAGGCCACGGCGGATTCCACCGCGTCGGCTGGGCGCCAGCAATCGAGGTTCGGCGTGGTGCGCAGGCTGGTCAGTTGCTCGACCGGCTGGTGCGTCGGGCCGTCTTCGCCTAGGCCGATGGAGTCGTGGGTGTAGACGTGGATCACGCGCTTCTTCATCAGCGCGGCCATACGTACGGCGTTACGAGCGTATTCCATGAACATCAGGAAGGTCGCGCCGTAAGGCACCAGGCCGCCGTGCAAGGAAACGCCGTTCATGATGGCGCTCATGCCGAACTCGCGCACGCCGTAGTACATGTAGTTGCCGCTGGCGTCTTCGGCCGAGACACCTTTGCAACCTTTCCACAGGGTCAGGTTGGAACCGGCCAGGTCAGCCGAACCGCCGAGGAACTCAGGCAGCAACGGGCCAAAGGCGTTCAGGGTGTTCTGGCTGGCTTTACGGCTGGCGATGGTCTCGCCCTTGGCCGCGACTTCAGCGATGTAGGCCGAGGCTTTTTCCGAGAAGTCGGCAGGCAGGTCACCGGCCAGGCGGCGTACCAGTTCGTTGGCCAATTCCGGGAATTCGGCGGAGTAGGCCGAGAAACGCTGGTCCCACTCGGCTTCGGCGGCCAGGCCTTTTTCCTTGGCATCCCATTCGGCATAGATGTCGGCCGGGATTTCAAACGGGCCGTGGTTCCACTTCAGCGCTTCGCGGGTCAGGGCGATTTCCGCGTCACCCAGTGGGGCGCCGTGGCAGTCTTCTTTACCTTGCTTGTTCGGCGAGCCAAAACCGATGGTGGTCTTGCAGCAGATCAGGGTTGGCTGCGCGCTCTTGCGAGCGGTGTCGATGGCGGTCTTGATCTCTTCCGGATCGTGGCCGTCAACGTTGCGGATCACCTGCCAGTTGTAGGCTTCGAAACGCTTAGGCGTGTCGTCGGTGAACCAGCCTTCGACTTCGCCGTCGATGGAGATGCCGTTGTCATCGTAGAAGGCAATCAGCTTGCCCAGGCCCAGGGTGCCGGCCAGGGAAGCGACTTCGTGGGAAATGCCTTCCATCATGCAGCCATCACCCAGGAATACGTAGGTGTGATGGTCAACGATGTCGTGGCCAGGGCGGTTGAACTGCGCGCCCAATACTTTTTCCGCCAGGGCGAAACCAACGGCATTGGCCAGGCCTTGGCCCAGGGGGCCGGTGGTGGTCTCAACGCCTGGGGTGTAGCCGAATTCCGGGTGGCCCGGGGTGCGGCTGTGCAGTTGACGGAAGCTCTTGAGGTCGTCGATGGTGACGTCGTAGCCAGTCAGGTGCAGCAGCGAATAAATCAGCATCGAGCCATGACCGTTGGACAGCACGAAGCGGTCACGGTCGGCGAACGAGGGGTTGCTCGGGTTGTGTTTCAGGTAGTCACGCCAAAGTACCTCGGCGATATCCGCCATGCCCATCGGGGCACCGGGATGGCCGCTGTTGGCTTTTTGCACGGCATCCATGCTGAGGGCACGAATGGCGTTGGCACGCTCACGACGGCTGGGCATCGCTGATCTCCTGGAGTTTGCTTATAAAGAAACGGAAAAAAGGACCGGCATTTTCCCTCAGCCACCGCCTGCGGGCAATGACAGATAGTCACTTGTGGGCGTTTTTCCTGTGCTTTGGGCACCAATCCCTTGCAGAAACCTTTAACCGGTTCGTCTAAAGGTTATAGCGATGGCTTATAACCGCCACTTATCGATCAATATCAAAACTTTTTGATATTGATCTTGCGGGGATGCACACCCGTCACTAGACTGCTGGCCTTATGAACCTACCCGTGCCCTCCCTGCGTCCTGACGACGGCGATGAACTGGCTGCCTTGTGCAAGGCCGCTGGCGATCCGTTGCGCTTGAACGTATTGCGCGCACTGGCCAACGATTCTTTCGGGGTACTGGAGCTGGCGCAGATCTTCGCCATCGGCCAGTCCGGCATGAGCCACCATTTGAAGGTGCTGGCCCAGGCCGACCTGGTGGCCACCCGTCGCGAAGGCAATGCGATTTTCTACCGACGTGCCCTGCCCCATACCGAACTGCTTGGCGGCAAATTGCACGCTGCCCTGCTCGACGAAGTGGACAACTTGTGCCTGCCCGGTGATGTGCAGTCGCGCATCGGCCAGGTGCACGGGCAACGCGCCGCCGCCAGCCAGGATTTTTTCTCACGGGTGGCCGACAAGTTTCGCGCCCAACAGGACCTGATCGCCGGCTTGGCCCAGTACCGCGAAAGCGTACTGGCGCTGTTGGACAAGCTGAGCTTCAGTGAAGAAGCCACCGCCTTGGAAGTCGGCCCTGGCGACGGCGGTTTCCTGCCCGAACTGGCGCGCCGCTTCGAGCAGGTCACCGCGCTGGATAACAGCCCGGCAATGCTTGAACTGGCGCGCCAACTCTGTGAACGCGAAACCCTGGGCAATGTGCGCCTGCAGTTGGCAGACGCCCTGAGTGACACCGGCCTGCGGGCCGATTGCGTGGTGCTGAACATGGTCTTGCACCATTTCGCCGCACCGGCAGAAGCCCTCAAGCAAATGGCCGGGTTGCTGCACCCCGGCGGTAGCCTGCTGGTTACGGATTTATGCAGCCACAACCAGAATTGGGCCAAGGAGGCCTGCGGTGATCTCTGGCTGGGTTTTGAACAGGACGATCTGGCCCGTTGGGCCACCGCTGCGGGACTCGTTCCCGGGGAAAGCCTCTATGTAGGTTTACGTAATGGTTTCCAGATTCAGGTCCGCCATTTTCAGCGACCGGCTGGCGACACTCACCATCGGTAAATATCAGGAAAACATCGAGATGAGCGAATACTCCCTTTTCACCTCCGAGTCCGTGTCTGAAGGGCATCCGGACAAAATCGCCGACCAGATTTCTGACGCGGTGCTGGACGCTATCATCGCTGAAGACAAGTTCGCCCGTGTGGCGTGCGAGACGCTGGTGAAAACGGGCGTGGCGATCATCGCCGGCGAAGTCACCACCACTGCCTGGGTTGACCTGGAGCAGATCGTACGTGACGTGATCACCGACATTGGCTACAACAGCTCCGACGTGGGCTTTGACGGCGCGACCTGCGGCGTGATGAACATCATCGGCAAGCAATCCCCGGACATCAACCAGGGTGTTGACCGCGCCAAGCCAGAAGACCAGGGCGCCGGCGATCAGGGCCTGATGTTCGGCTACGCCAGCAACGAAACCGACGTGCTGATGCCCGCGCCGATCACCTTCTCGCACCAGCTGGTACAACGCCAGGCCGAGGCGCGCAAATCCGGCGTACTGCCATGGCTGCGCCCGGATGCCAAGTCCCAGGTGACCTGCCGTTACGAAGGCGGCAAAGTCGTGGGTATCGACGCTGTCGTACTGTCGACCCAGCACAATCCGGACGTGTCCTACGCCGACCTGCGCGAAGGCGTGATGGAGCTGATCGTCAAGCACGTGCTGCCTGCCGAGTTGCTGACCAAGGACACCCAGTTCCACATCAACCCGACTGGCCAGTTCATCATCGGTGGCCCGGTGGGCGACTGTGGCCTGACCGGCCGCAAGATCATCGTCGACAGCTACGGCGGCATGGCTCGTCACGGCGGCGGTGCGTTCTCCGGCAAGGACCCTTCCAAGGTTGACCGCTCTGCCGCTTACGCCGGCCGTTATGTGGCCAAGAACATCGTCGCCGCCGGCCTGGCCGAGCGCTGCGAAATCCAGGTTTCCTACGCCATTGGGGTGGCCCAGCCTACGTCGATCTCGCTGAATACCTTCGGCACCGGCAAGATCAGCGACGAGAAAATCGTCAAGCTGGTGCGCGAGATCTTCGACCTGCGCCCTTACGCGATCACCACCATGCTCGACCTGCTGCACCCGATGTATCAGGAAACCGCAGCCTACGGCCACTTCGGCCGCACCCCTGCGCAGAAGACTGTTGGCGATGACACCTTCAGCACCTTCACCTGGGAAAAAACCGACCGCGCCAACGACCTGCGTACCGCCGCCGGCCTGTAATCGTTCGCGGTAAATAAAGCCCTGCCAGGCCTGCCTGGCGGGGCTTTTTGTTGTCTGCAGGGCCACTTCGGGCTTTTTTGGATCCAAGGCTTGCAGGCCAAATGATGGCCCACTAGAATCCGCGCCCTCTCGGGCCCTTCACCTTACTTGGATATTGCACTGCGCCCGCCCGGGATGGATAAGCGCGCAGGCAATCTAACATTGAGGTTTTCATGCGCATTTGCACACTCGCCCCTGCCGCCCTTCTGCTCAGCCTGTTCACCCTGCCAGCCCAGGCCGCTGACCTGAACGCACTGAGCGGCGCCCTGAGTGCCCAGCTCGGTGGCGGCAATGCCGGCGACTGCCAGCAGCAACCCAAAGACCTGCAAGCCAAGATCGACGCGGCCAATGCCAAGAACGATCTGTTGAAAGTGCGGGCGTATGAGACTGCGCTGGAGCAGGTCAACAAAGCTTGCAACAAACTCGCCGACAGCCAGGCAAAAGTCGACGCCAAGCAGCAAAAGCAGCAGGCCAAGGCTGAAAACAACGACGCTGTGAAGGCCTTGGGCGGCCTGTTCAAGTAAACAGAAATACCCGGTAAAAAGCCCCGCTTGGTCGGGGCTTTTTTGTGGGCGCGTGGATCACTTAGGCTGGGCATCCTTTTTCGAGCAAGGATGCTCCTGATGCAAGTCTTACTGGCTGTTCTCATAAGCGCCCTGCCAGCCTGGGCCTGGGCCGAAACCTGCCCCGATGACGTTCACTCACAGTTGGAAACCTTGTCCAGGCAAATCCAGCAGTGGGACGACAGCTACCATCGGCAGGGCCAATCCCTGATCAGCGACGAGCTCTACGACCAGGCCCGCACACGCCTGGCGCATTGGCAGGAATGCGCCCGCCAGCAGACACCCAAGGCTGATAACCCACTGGCCAGGGCGCGCGGCACCTTACGTCATCCGGTCGCGCACACGGGTTTGCAAAAGCTGCCGAGCGAGCCGGCCGTCAGTGACTGGCTCACCACTCGACAGGATGTCTGGGTGCAACCCAAGGTGGATGGCGTTGCGGTGACCCTGGTGTATCGCCAGGGCCGCTTGCACCAGCTCATCAGTCGGGGCGACGGCCTGCTGGGTCACGACTGGTCAACCTCCGCCGCCAAGATCCCCGGCATTGTCCAGCAACTGCCCGACGCCGTTGATGTGGTGCTGCAAGGCGAACTCTATTGGCGCCTCGACCACCATGTGCAATCGCTCAAGGGCGGGCTCAATGCCCGCAGCAAAGTGGCCGGCCTGATGAACCGTCGCCAGTTGAACGATGCCGAGGCGGCAGGGATCGGCCTGTTCGTGTGGGCGTGGCCCGATGGCCCGGCGGACTTCACCGAACGCCTGGCCACTCTGGCGCGCTGGGGGTTCACCGACAGTCAACAGTACAGCCAGCCCGTCGGCACCATCAGCGAAGCCGCGCATTGGCGTACCCATTGGTACAGCGCGCCATTGCCCTTCGCCAGCGATGGCGTGGTGCTGCACCAGGCTGCGCGAGCGCCCGCCGAGCGCTGGCAAGCCACTGCGCCTTACTGGTCGGTTGCCTGGAAGTACCCGGCCATCAAGGCACTGGCGCTGGTGCGCAAGGTGCAGTTCAGGGTGGGGCGCACCGGGCGCATTACCCCAATCCTCGAACTGGAGCCCGTACGGCTGGATGATCGGCAGATCAGCCGGGTTAGCGTCAGCTCGCTCAAGCGCTGGCAAGCCCTGGATATCCGCCCAGGCGATCACGTGTCGATCAGCCTGGCGGGCCAGGTGATACCGCGGCTGGACGAGGTGATCCTGCGCAACAAGACACGCGTGGACGTGCAGGTCCCCGACCCTCAAGACTTCCACGCCTTGAGCTGCTGGCAACTGGACCCCGGTTGCGAAGATCAACTGCTCGCCCGCCTCACCTGGTTGAGCGGCAAACACGGCCTGGCCTTGCCCCATATGGGCCGTGAAACCTGGAACGTATTGATCCAGGCGGGTCTAATCGCAGGCTTTCTCGATTGGTTAACCCTGGATGCGGCCGAGCTTGCTACCATTGAGGGCTTAGGCGCGCGTACCCGTGCGCGGGTGCTCGACAGTATTCAAAGCGCCCGGCAACGCCCTTTTTTACAATGGCTCTGCGCCTTGGGCATACCGCCAGCGGCGCGCAACAACCTGGAAGGCAACTGGCAGACGCTGGTCGCCAAAGACACCCAAGCCTGGCTGGCCTCAGATGGCATAGGCCCGGGACGCGCAGCGCAACTCAGCGCTTTTTTTCGCGACCCGCAGGTACAAGCCATGGCTGAAACATTACGCGCAGCCGGGGTAGATGGGTTTTGAACACCACCCGGCCACCTGATTGCGAACTTGGAGCTTTATATGAAATTTCTCGCCCCCTTTGCCTTGCTGACCCTCGCAGGCTTCATGAGCACGCCACTGTTGGCCGCCGAAGACGCGCAACCGCTCACCGGCTGCGCCGCCAAGCGCCAGGCCATCAGCAGCCAGATCGAACAGGCCAAGGCCCACGGCAACAGCGCCCAACAGGCCGGCCTGGAAAAAGCCCTGGCCGAAGTCACCGCTCACTGCACCGATGCCAGCTTGAAAAAAGAGCGTGAAAACAAGGTGCTCGACGCCAAGCATGAAGTCAGCCGCCGTCAGGCCGACCTCGACAAGGCCATGAAGAAAGGTGACCCGGACAAGATCAACAAGCGTAAGGAGAAGCTGGCCGAATCGCGTAAAGAGCTGCAAGACGCGGTGGAAGAACTCGACCAGTAAAACCGATCAATGATCGCGGAATTGCTTATGGCAGGCGCTGCAGGCATCTTCAACTTTTTGCACCGCAGGTTGAAGGTTGCTGGCTTTATAAGGCTGCACCTGGCTGGCGATCACCAATTCACCGGTGGCCGCCTCAAGGTCGCGGGCCAGTTGCTGGAACTGCGCCTGTTTTTGCCACACGTCATCCTTGGCACTGGTGTGGTCTTCTTCGCGCACGCTCGGGAAATGTTTCCACGGCTCATGGGACAACGCATCCAGCTTGACCGCACCCTCGGCGAACTTGGCGCCATCGAATGGGATACGCCCGCGCAGCATGCCACCCAGGTCTTCACCGGTCTTGAGCATCTGCTTGAAGATCGCCTTGCGCTGGCCCAGCGGGGAATTGGGATCAACACCGCCACAGGCAGACACCGCCAGGCAGGCCAGCAATACAACAGTCAATTTTTTTAACATCATCATGGCTTCAAGGTCACGGGAAACGGCGGCCAGTATCCTCGCACCGCCCACAAAGACCAATAGCCCTATTAATAATAAGGGTTGCCCGGATGCAGTGAAGCACGGGCAATCGTTTCAGGAACTACCTACATGAATGTCACCTTCAAACCCTGGAGCCGGCGCCTGGCGTGGGCTCTGCCGATGTTCGCGCTACTGGCCGGCTGCGATGGCGGTAAAGACACCGGCAAACAAGTTGCCCAGGAGCCAACCAAACCTCACGCCGTTGCCACCTATGTGAGCGCACCGTGGGAAGCCCTGCCGAGCGTTTCCGACAGCGACTTGCTCGCCGGGTTTGAATCCTGGCGCAGCGCCTGCCAGCGCCTCAAGGCCGACCCGATCTGGGGCGCGACCTGCGCGGCCGCGGCCAGCGTACCGGGCGATGCCGTGGCGGTTCGTAGTTTTCTCAAGGAACATCTGGATGTCTTCGGCCTGCGCTCGGCAGACAACACGCCAAACGGCTTGATCACGGGCTATTACGAGCCGGTCTACCCCGGCAGCCTGACCAAGACCGCCACCGCCCACGTGCCGGTATACGGCGTGCCGGACGACCTGATCATCGTCAACCTCGAGAGCATCTACCCGGAACTCAAGGGCAAGCGCCTGCGCGGGCGCCTGGAAGGTCGCGTGCTCAAGCCTTATGACGATGCCAGCACCCTCAACAGCCAAGGCTCCACCGCCAAGCCGATCGCCTGGCTGACCGACCCGATGGACCTGCAATTCCTGCAGATCCAGGGCTCGGGGCGTATCCAACTGGCCGGCGGGCGCCAACTGCGTGTGGGTTACGGCGACCAGAACGGCTACCCGTACCGCCCTATCGGCCGCTGGCTTGTGGAACAAGGCGAGCTGAAAAAAGAAGACGTGACCATGGGCGCCATCAGCGCCTGGGCCAAGGCCCACCCGCAGCGCATTCCAGAACTGCTGGCGAGCAACCCCAGCTACGTATTCTTCAGCGCCCGCCCCGACAGCAACGAAGGCCCGCGTGGTTCGCTGAACGTGCCATTGACCGCCGGCTACAGTGTGGCGGTGGATCGCAAGGTGATTCCGCTGGGCAGCCTGTTGTGGTTGTCGACCACCAAACCAGACGGCACGCCACTGGCACGCCCGGTCGCAGCCCAGGACACCGGCGGCGCAATCACCGGCGAAGTGCGCGCAGATTTGTTCTGGGGCACAGGCAATGCAGCAGGCGAGTTGGCGGGGAATATGAAACAACAAGGGCAGATCTGGATGCTGTGGCCCAAAGGCGCGGCGTTGCCACAGGTGCCGGATGCGCCTGCCGGCACCTGACAACCGCTGGGGCTTTTTGTAGGAGCGAGCTTGCTCGCGAAAAACTCACAGGCGCCGCGCTTACTCAGTAAGCACGCGTTATCGTTGGCGTTCTTCGCGAGCAAGCTCGCTCCTACAGCACCCCTTACATCGAAACGAAGAAGAAACTCGCAATCAACGCCATACCCACGGCCCACACCAGCGAACGCAAGATCGCCCAGTCCGCCAGGTAGCAGATGATGTACAGCAGGCGGCTGGTGATAAACAGCACTGCCAGCACGTTGATCGTCACCAGGTCGGCGTTGCCGGCCAGGTGCGCAACGATCACTGCGGCGGCAAACGCAGGGGTCACTTCGAAACTGTTGAGTTGCGCGCTATGCGCACGCTTGGCGACGCCTTCCAGGCTATCGAGGAAGGCACGCGGGTCGTGGTTATCCCGTGGCCCGAACTTGCCTGTACTGAACTTGGCCACACCGGTGCAAATGTACGGCAGAAAAATTGCGATCAACACACACCATAAAGCGACTGTCATCACCGATTCCTTTTAGTTTTATCCGACGGTTAGAGTTTCATCACCAACATGCCAATCAACACCAACCCACAGGCTATGAGCCGTGGACGGCCAAAAGGTTCTTTCAAGTAACGCATGCCGAACAGCACCACCAGAATCACACTGACTTCGCGCAGCGCGGCGGCTTCGGCAATCGAGCCCAACTGCATGGCCCAAAGTACCAAAGCGTAGCTCAACAACACGCACAGCCCCACGCTCAAGCCCAACCGCCACTGGGTGCGCCAGAACAGGCTGAAGGCTGCACGCTTGCGCACCAGGGCCAGCAACGGAAACGGCCAGGCGCTGATCAGCGTCAGCCACACCAGGTAATCCAACGGGTGCGACCAGCGCCGAAGCGCCTGCCCGTCCAGAAAGGTGTAGCAGCCGATGCACAGGCCAATCAGCAACACCACCGGCAGCATCGACCAGGGCAACCGGTCACCGCCGCCGCCCTGCCACAACAGGCATACCATGCCGAACGGGATCAGCAGGATCCCCAGAATCTGCTGGGTGCTCAGCACTTCGCCAGCAAACACCAGCGTCAGCACCAGCACCACCAACGGCGACAAACCGCGCATCAACGGATATACCAGGCCCAGGTCCCCCACCCGATAGGCCTGGATCAACAAATAGCGATAGAGCAATTCAAACAGCGCCGAGGCCGCGATCCACGGCCAGATGTCCAACGGCGGCAAGGACACGAACCCCACCGCCACTACCACGAACAGCAGCGCCACACTGTCCATGCAGGCGATGACCAAAAGGCGCTCGCCACTGAACTTGATCAAGGTATTCCACGTCGCATGCAACAGCGCCGCTACCAGCACCAGGGCTGTCGCTATCACTAGAACCTCCTTAATTGATACGTCATGTAACAGCACCTGTTTATACTAAACCCCGATTCGACGCACGCCGTGCGCCTATATTCCCCCGCTCCAAGGACCCCGGATGCTTGAACTTGTCGCCGCCTTCATCTGCCTCACCACCCTGCTCACTTATGTGAACTTTCGCTTTATCGGCCTGCCGCCCACCATCGGCGTGATGGTCACCGCACTGTTGTTCTCGCTGATCCTGCAAGGCCTGAGCGTGCTCGGCTACCCGGGCCTGGAAGAACGCATCCAGCAGTTGATCGGCCAGATCGACTTCGGCGATTTGCTGATGAACTGGATGCTGTCGTTCCTGCTGTTCGCCGGCGCCTTGCACGTCAACTTGAACGACTTGCGCAGCTACCGCTGGCCCATCGGCCTGCTGGCAACCTTTGGCGTGTTGATCGCCACCGTGGTGATCGGCAGCCTGGCGTACTACATCTTCGCCCTGTTTGGCTGGCACGTGAGTTTCCTTTATTGCCTGCTGTTCGGCGCGCTGATTTCCCCCACCGACCCCATTGCGGTGCTCGGCGTGCTGCGGACCGCCAATGCCTCCAAACCGCTGAAAACCACTATCGTCGGCGAGTCGCTATTCAATGACGGCACCGCCGTGGTGGTGTTTACCGTGCTGCTGGGCATCGCGCAGTTGGGTGAGACGCCCACCGTCGGCGCCACGGCCATGCTGTTTGCCCACGAAGCCATTGGCGGCGTGCTGTTTGGCGGGCTGATCGGCTACCTCGTGTACCTGATGATCAAGAGCATCGAACAGCACCAGATCGAAGTCATGCTGACCCTCGCCCTGGTGATCGGCGGCTCGGCCATGGCTTCGGAACTGCATGTGTCCGCACCGATTGCGATGGTGGTCGCGGGGCTGATCATCGGCAACCTGGGGCGCAAGCTGGCGATGAACGACATGACGCGTCGCTATCTGGATGGTTTCTGGGAACTGCTCGATGACATGCTCAACGCGCTGCTGTTTGCGCTGATCGGCATGGAGCTGCTGCTATTGCCATTCAACTGGCTGCACGTGTTCGCGGCCAGCCTGCTGGCGGTGGCGATCCTGCTCTCGCGCCTGCTCACCGTGGCCCCGGCGATCCTGTTGCTGCGCCGTTGGCGCACGGTGCCACGCGGCACAATCCGCATCCTCACCTGGGGTGGCCTGCGCGGCGGCGTCTCGGTAGCACTGGCCTTGGCCCTGCCCTTGGGCCCGGAGCGCGACTTGTTGCTGAGCATCACCTACATCGTGGTGCTGTCTTCGATCCTGTTGCAGGGCTTGACGATTGGTCGCGTTGTCAGCCGTGTCACTGCGCCGCAGTAACCGCGCCGCGCAACACTTCAAGCAGATGCCGCATCGCCAACGGGCGGCGCGGTGTCGAGCTGTACATGACCACCATCTCGCGTGCATAGCACAGCCGGTCGCCGGCCGGTAACACACGGATGCCGTTGCAGGGCATGCCCGCCCACTGCGGCACCAGCGATACCCCCATCCCCTGGGCGACCAGCATCAGGATAGTTTCCAGCGCATCCAGCTCACATAACACCTCGGGCTCGAAGGACTGTTCATCGAGAAAACGCTGGGCGATCTGCCCACCCCAGGAGCGAGCGTCATAGCGGATAAACGGGCGTTCGCCTAACAAGGCTGCCAGTGACTGCGCCCCCCACTCGGCGGGCGCAATCAGAATCAAGGGTTCGGCACGCAGCAAAGCCATCGACAAGGCTTTGGGCGGTTGAAACGGCGGTCGCACCAGTATCGCTGCATCCAATTCCTGGTTGAGCAACTTCTCATAGAGACTTCTGGAATCGCCGGGTGTGATCTTCAGCCTCAGCTTGGGTGCCGACACTGTCAGCCGCTCGATCAGTCCGGGCAAGACGCCGGTCAGCGCCGTGGAAATGGCCCCAATGTTAATCTCCCCCGATAACTCGTCCTGGCTCAGGTGCTCCTGCAACTGGCGCGCCTGTTCAATGACGGCCTGGATTCTGGGCAAAAGCAGCAAGCATTGGTCCGAAGGCCACGCGGCATGTGCGGTGCGCATGAGCAACGTACAACCCAGCGTGCGCTCAAGCGCCTTGACCCGCTGGCTGATCGCCGCCGCACTGCGGTTTTCACGCCGTGCAGCAGCGGCTATAGATCCGGTTTCAATGACAGCGACCAGGCTCCTCAGGAATCGAACATCCATAAGTTTTCCTTTCGCTCAGACCAAGGCAAACCCGTTTTACCCTGGCGGCACCGCCTGTTTAACCTGACAGCTCCCCATCTGGAGAGCCAGCCATGAACAGACCCTTCCACGCTGCATACCATGTTTATGACTTAGACGAGGCGCGCATTTTTTATCGAGATGTTTTGGGTTGCACCGAGGGCCGGTGCAGCGCGACCTGGATCGACTTCGACTTTTTCGGCAATCAACTTTCACTGCACCTGGGTACGCCCTTCCCAACTACACGTACCGGCCTGGTCGGTGAGCACCAGGTACTGATGCCGCACCTGGGCGTGGTGCTGCCACTTGATGAGTGGTTAACGCTTGCCGAACGCCTCACCCGCCTGGGCACACGCTTCGAGATCCCACCCGTGACCCGCTTTGCCGGCGAACCAGGCGAGCAGCGCACGATGTTTTTCCTCGACCCCAGCGGTAATCCCATCGAGGTGAAAGGGTTCAAGCACTTCGAAGGATTGTTCGCGCAGTAAATCCCTGACAACCACAACAATAAGGGCCACCCCCATGAACGTCAGAAAACCCACCAGCCTCATCACCCGCATTATGATCGGCCTGGTTGCCGGGATAATCGTCGGCATCCTGCTCAACCAATTTCCGGAGCAAAAAGCCTGGTTCACCGACAACCTGCTGCAACCAGCGGGCGACCTATTCATCAAGCTGATGAAGATGATCGTCGTGCCGCTCGTCTTCGCCTGCATGACCGTCGGCATCGCCGGCATGGGCAACCCGGCCGCCCTGGGTCGCGTCGGCCTGAAGACCTTCGTGTACTTCTTCACCATCACCAGTATTGCCATCGTCTTCGGCCTGCTGGTTGGCAATGTGGTGCAGCCGGGCTCGGGCGCCGAATTCGGCAGCACGCTGCAGGCACCGGCCACGGGGCTGGCCTCCAGCGGCGCCCCACAGAACCTGGGCCAGGTACTGCTGGCAATCGTGCCGGACAACATCGTCCTGGCCATGTCGCAGGGCAAACTGCTGTCGGTGCTGTTTTTCGCGATCCTGTTCGGTTGTGCCTTGTCGTTGTTGCCCGAGGAACGCAAAGCGCCGTTGATCAGCGTGATGCAGGGCGTCTCCGACACCATGTTCAAAGTCACCCATCTGGTTATGCACTACTCGCCGATAGGTATTTTCGGCTTGATCGCGGTCACCGTCGCCAGCTTTGGCATCAGCGCGTTGCTGCCGCTGGCCAAACTGATCGGCACCACCTATGTCGCGGTGCTCTTGTTTGCCCTGTGTGTATTGGGGGCAGTGGCACGCTTGGCCGGCGTCGGTTTTTTTCACCTGCTGCGGGAAATACGCAGTGAACTGTTACTGGCCTTCAGCAGCGCCGCCTCGGCGACGGTCATGCCTCAACTGATCGAGAAGATGGAGCGTTATGGCGCGCCACGGCCCATTACCAGCATGGTGATCCCGCTGGGGTACTCGTTCAATCTGGATGGGGCATCGCTGTTTGCCGCACTGGGCACGCTGTTCATCGCCCAGGCGTATGGCATCGACTTGAGCCTGGCGGATCAAGGCATGCTGGTCTTGATCATGGTGCTGACATCAAAGGGCGCGGCAGGCGTGCCAGGTTTCATGTTCATCATCCTGACCGCGACCTTGACCGCCGCAGGGCTGCCGGTGGAAGGCGTGGCGATCATCGCAGGCATCTATCGGCTGATGGATATGCCCGTCACCGCACTGAACGTACTGGGCAACGCATTGGCACCCTTGGTGATCGCACGCTGGGAAGGCCAGCTCAGGGCACCCGACAGCACGCCGGCCTCCGAACCTCCCAGCGTGCCTTTCAAGGCCTGACGCGGCAGCCTGGGTGATGTCAGGCTTTGTCCTTATCCTGACGGAGCTTGGCCCGCGTATGAGGTTGAGCAACAGCGGGCACGGACGCCTCGCTGCGAACCTGCGCATGGCTGATCAACGCAAAGATGAAACTACCGCCGATGATATTGCCCGCCAGGGTCGGCCCGGCGAAGACCAGCCAGAAATCCTTCCACGGCAACTCGCCGGCAAACACCAGGTAGGACACTTCCGCTGAACCGACGACGATATGGGTGAAGTCGCCCAGTGCCATGAAGTAGGTGATCAGAATGATGATCCACAGCTTGGCGCTCTCCATCGACGGAATCATCCAGACCATGGTGGCGATCATCCAACCGGAGACAATGCCCTTGGCGAACATCTGCGCGGGGTCGTTCTCCATGACCTTGCGCCCGATCTCGAGGAAGGCCAGGTCGGTCTTGGTATCGAAGATCGGCAGGTGCAGCATTACGTAGGCCACCAGCAAGGTGCCACACAGGTTGCCCACCAGCACCACCGTCCACAGCCGCAACAAGCGCGCGGCATTGGCCAGGGTCGGCTTGCTCATCACCGGCAGCACAGCGGTCAGGGTGTTCTCGGTAAACAACTGCTGACGGGCAAGAATCACCGCGAGAAAGCCTGCGCAATAGCCAAAGCTGGCGATCACCTTGAATTCCTCACCATCCGGCAGGCGCGAATTGAGCAGGCCCATGCCCATCAGCGACAGGCCCATGGTCAAGCCGGCGGCCAGCGCCGACCACCACAGCGCGGCCACACTGCGTTCCAGCTCCTGGTCGCCTTGGGTGCGGATAATTTCGTGTAATACAGCCGCGCGCGGCGGCTGGTTGTCATCAACGTCCTGCTGCTCTTCCTGCGACAGGTTGGGGGTCTTGCCGTCTGCTTGAGTGGCCATGATGTACCAGAGTCTAAGGGGTGCCTGTAGCTACGACACGCCGCGACGATGGCTGTTCAGTGGCACCGCAACTAAACCGGAATACGCCAAGCCTTGGCCTGCTCCACGGTGGTAGAGCTCAAGGGTTTACCCCACGGTTTATTGCGCGCCCGGTAGTGTTTGACGATGCCATCAAGCACACGATTGAACTCTTGCGGCGTCGTCGCCTCGCCCAAATCACGCACCGCGCGTTGCAGTAACTCAACGTTGGCAGACGGCTGACCAGGGCGGTATAGCGAGGGATAAATGACTTCGCGGATAAAATTCGCTGCCTTCACCCCGATATCGCGTTTTTGCATTTCAGTGACGGCGCGGCTCAACACCTTGGACAGGCCAGAGCCGTTGCCCACCTGCAGCAGTTGCTGAAAATTACGCTGGCCTGGCGCATTCAGGCGCTTGCCCAGCCAGTCGATATCCTCGGGTCTACGGGCGAGGGCGTCCAGATTGCGCAGCGCCGAGGCTATCTTTGGCGTAATCACCAGCGACGTATCGGATTGATTCGCTTCGGCAATCGCACGGTCCAACGCCTTTAAAGCCTGTTGTGCGTCTTTGCGAAAACGCAACGCCTCGGCGCCGGCCGGGTCCTTCTGCAGTTCGTCCTGCACGCTGGCGAGCAGGTGATCATCCATCGCCATCACGGCATCGTTCAGCGAGGGGAATTCATGGCGCTCACGCTCCAGCTCACGTTTTTGCAGATGCCCTGACACCGCCTGGCGGGCCTGGGCCTGCAAATGCTGTTTCTGCTCGCAGGTCATGGTGAAGTTGACGGTGCCACCGAGCAGGCCGCGATAGTCGCCTTTATCGGAGTTCAACGGCAGCGTTACGGTTTGCTCCGAATACGCTTTGAGCCGGTCATCCTGATAGCTTTCAGCGGCGGTGTGTGGCGTGCCGGTGAACGTGTCAGTCAGATAGCTGAAAAAACCACCGCTTTGGGGGGGCGCCGATGGTTTGTCAGACTCGAACTTGACGATCAGGGCCTCGTCCTTGTTCAGGGGGCTTTCCGGGAAAGAACGTTCAATAATGCCTGGCGCCGGGGTATTGAGGAGCAACCCGCCGTCCTGAAACGCCGTGACCTCTGAAGCAGCCTGAAACCCGTGGCCCTGTTCGGAAGGGCTCTTGAACAACCCAGGCAGCGCCCCCGAAATAAGCGCGGCGCGGGCGATATCCATATCCGGTGTGAGGCTGGCATTGAACACCACCAACTGCGGGCGACCGTCGAACATGCCCGTGCCGGTGATGTTCAGTTGCTTGATCGCCGGAATATGCCGGCTCAAGATCTCCAAGTCGCGAAAAGTGGGGCCACCGCCAGCGTTGAGCCGTTCGGCAATTGCGGTGACTTCCGGGGGGCGGTTGGCTGCGGGCATACCCGCGATATGGGCCAGAACAGACTTACGTGATTCATTACGAATCAAGTCTTCCAGCAGCTGCCCCTCGGTTTGCAGGCGCGGCAGCAACGTCAGCAGCAGTTGAGAGATATTACCCGCCGGCCCTGGCACTTTCCCGACGAATTTGCCGATCTGGGAACTGGCCTCCTGCAACCACGCCGTGACCGGGTCTTTGCTATTGAGCAGGCTGGGCAGGTCAAGGTTATTCGACAGTTGCGTGAAGGCCTTGGCATCCATGCCGCTGGCGAGTAGCGCTGCCGAAATCGCGCCGGCAGAAGAGCCGGAAACCCCTTTGGCGCCTTTGAGTTTGTCGGCCTCTTCAAGCGCCTGCACCATCCCTGGAAAGGCGATGCCCTTGGCGCCACCGCCACTGAGTACCAAGTGAGCGGGCGGCGGCGGTGACAGCACCACCTCCACCCGCCCGTCACTGTGACGATAAATACTCAGGTTGCGCTCGCCCACACCTTTGACCAAAGGCGTCTTTACGTTCTGGCCGGTGGTCTGAGGCTGAGGGGGCTGATTCTGTACAACAGAATTTGAGACTTTCATACACGAGGCTCTCTCTACAGGGTGTAGGCCTGAGTGATGAGAGAGCCTCGGATAGATCCATGTGGAATGATTTGGTAAAGCAAATCACGCCACGTAGGTGTTACTCGGGAAGACTGTCGTCCTTGAACTGGTCCTTCACGTACTTGATCTCGGTGCGACCGTGGGGCGCTGGCAATCCGTCTTCGCCCAGGTTGACGAAGACCATTTTTTCCACGGTCAGGATGCTTTTGCGCGTGATCTTGTTGCGCACTTCACAGGTCAGGGTGATGGAGGTGCGGCCGAACTCGGTGGCGGTGATGCCCAGTTCGATGATGTCGCCCTGGCGCGAGGCGCTGACAAAGTTGATTTCCGAGATGTACTTGGTGACCACGCGCTGGTTGCCGAGTTGGACAATCGCGTAGATCGCCGCTTCTTCGTCGATCCAGCGCAGCAAGCTGCCGCCGAACAGGGTGCCGTTGGGGTTGAGGTCTTCGGGTTTTACCCATTTGCGGGTGTGGAAGTTCATGATCACTCCAAAGCGTCTTGCCAAATGATGGGCAACATCATGGCAGAGCCAGGGCCCAAGCTCTATGAGCCATTAGCTATCAGGCCCATGAGCGATCTTCATGCCGCCGACAGAAAGGCTTGGGAAGTGCCGCTTACACGGCTATAATCGCCTCCGTTTCAAAACGGTCATCTTCGATTGATACCGTTCTCCCGCCACCTGTCCGAGGGGCGCTGCAGCAGGTTCAACCTGTCAGGCTCGGATGGGGCGTTGTCCGGCCTGGTTGCCCTGGCCTGATACTAAACGCACAACGGCGCCCATTCGCACCCTACGAATGGAGGCTCTCTATGAGCGCTGTAATGACGCCTGCTGATTTCAATGACTACAAAGTCGCCGATATGTCCCTCGCTGCCTGGGGCCGTCGCGAAACCTTTATCGCCGAATCCGAAATGCCAGCCCTGATGGGCCTGCGTCGCAAGTACGCCGCTGAGCAGCCGCTCAAGGGTGCGAAGATCCTCGGCTGCATCCACATGACCATCCAGACTGCCGTGCTGATCGAAACCCTGGTTGCATTGGGTGCCGAAGTGCGTTGGTCGTCCTGCAACATCTTCTCGACTCAAGACCAGGCCGCCGCCGCTATCGCTGCTGCCGGTATCCCGGTATTTGCCTGGAAAGGCGAGACCGAAGAAGAGTACGAGTGGTGCCTGGAGCAAACCATCCTCAAAGATGGCGCGCCTTGGGATGCCAACATGATCCTTGACGACGGCGGCGACCTCACCGAGCTGCTGCACAAGAAGTACCCGCAAATCCTCGACCGCGTCCACGGCGTCACCGAAGAGACCACCACCGGCGTACACCGCCTGCTGGACATGCTGGCCAAGGGCGAGCTGAAAATCCCGGCCATCAACGTCAACGACTCGGTGACCAAGAGCAAGAACGACAACAAGTACGGCTGCCGTCACAGCCTGAACGATGCGATCAAGCGCGGCACCGACCACCTGCTGTCGGGCAAGCAAGCCCTGGTAATCGGCTACGGTGACGTGGGCAAGGGTTCGTCCCAGTCCCTGCGTCAGGAAGGCATGATCGTCAAGGTCTCCGAAGTTGACCCGATCTGCGCCATGCAAGCCTGCATGGACGGTTTCGAAGTGGTTTCGCCGTTCATCAACGGCCAGAACGACGGCACCTCCGCCTGCATCGACGCAGCCCTGCTGGGCAAGATCGACCTGATCGTCACCACCACCGGTAACGTGAATGTGTGCGATGCAAACATGCTCAAGGCCCTGAAGAAGCGCGCCGTTGTCTGCAACATCGGTCACTTCGACAACGAGATCGACACCGCTTTCATGCGCAAGAACTGGGCATGGGAAGAAGTGAAGCCTCAGGTACACAAGGTTCACCGTACCGGCGCTGGTGATTTCGACCCACAGAACGATGACTACCTGATCCTGCTGGCCGAAGGCCGCCTGGTGAACCTGGGCAACGCCACTGGCCACCCAAGCCGCATCATGGATGGCTCGTTCGCCAACCAGGTACTGGCGCAGATCTTCCTGTTCGAACAGAAGTACGCCGACCTGTCGCCCGCCCAGAAAGCCGAGCGCCTGACCGTGGAAGTACTGCCCAAGAAACTCGACGAAGAAGTGGCCCTGGAAATGGTCCGCGGCTTCGGCGGCGTGGTGACTCAACTGACCAAGACCCAGGCCGACTACATCGGCGTGACGGTTGAAGGTCCGTTCAAGCCGCACGCTTACCGCTACTAAGTAACCGGCCCTCTCCTTGCCGCAGAGGGCTTGTGTGGGAGCGGGCTTGCTCGCGAATGCGGTGTGTCAGTTGATGTATAGGGTGACTGACACGCCCCTTTCGCGAGCAAGCCCGCTCCCACATTAAATCGGTGCATGACTTCCGGTATCCAAGTTTCATAGGGTTATTACCATGTCCCAAGACCGTCGCTACAGCTTCGAGTTCTTCCCGACCAAGACCGATGCTGGGCATGAAAAACTGATGACCACTGCCAAGCAGTTGGCCAGCTTCAGCCCTGATTTCTTCTCCTGCACCTACGGCGCTGGCGGTTCGACCCGTGACCGCACGATCAACACCGTGTTGCAGCTGGAAAGTGAAGTCAAAGTTCCAGCCGCTCCGCACTTGTCGTGCGTGGGCGACAGCAAGGCCGACCTGCGTAGCCTGCTGACCCAATACAAAGCCGCCGGCATCAAGCGCATCGTTGCGCTGCGTGGCGACCTGCCATCGGGTATGGGCATGGCCAGCGGAGAGCTGCGCTACGCCAACGACCTGGTGAGTTTCATCCGCGAAGAAAGTGGTGACCACTTCCATATCGAAGTGGCCGCTTATCCGGAGATGCACCCCCAGGCGCGCAATTTCGAAGACGATTTGCAGAATTTCGTGCGCAAGGCCAATGCCGGCGCCGACAGCGCAATCACCCAGTACTTCTTCAACGCCGACAGCTACTTCTACTTCGTCGAGCGTGTACGGGCGATGGGCGTGAACATCCCCATCGTGCCGGGCATCATGCCCATCACCAACTACAGCAAGCTGGCGCGCTTCTCCGACGCCTGCGGCGCCGAGATCCCACGCTGGGTGCGCAAGCAACTGGAAGCCTATGGCGATGACGTCAAAAGCATCCAGGCGTTCGGCGAGCAGGTCATCACCGAGATGTGTGAGCAATTGTTGCAAGGTGGTGCACCAGGGTTGCATTTCTATACCCTGAACCAGGCTGAACCCAGCCTTGCCATCTGGAACAACCTCAAGCTGCCACGTTAACGCTTGACCAGTTGTATCAAGGCCCTCGTTCTGACGAGGGCCTTTGTCGTTTTACGTTACCCACGGAACCCCGCAGTCCATGAATACAGTGCCCCCGACGTCCCGCCCGCAACTGGTCTACCTGGTCTTCGGCGCCGACACCTACCATCAGGAAGCCGTATTCAGCATCGCCAGCGCATTGGCGTTCCTGCAGGACACCCCGGACGCGAACATCGACATCCAGGTATTTAGCGACAACCCCGAGCCCTATCGCCTGTTGCCGGTGCGCGTGCGCCCATTGGACGAGGCCACCCGCAAGCGCTGGAGCGAGCCTCACGGCTATCACTTTCGCACCAAACACGTGGTGCTGCGCCAAGTACTGCAAGAATCCCCAGTGGCGCTGCTGATCGACACCGACACTTTCTTCCATCATTCGCCCATGGCCCTGTTCGAACGCGTACAGCCCGGCACCTTGTTGTGCAACGCCTTCTACACCAAGTACGGCGACAACCACGAAAGCATCCTGTACACCGCCCTGCGCCAGCGCCTGCTGGACATGGGCGTGGCTGACGATGACATGATGACCCTCAACTCCGGCGTCATGGGCCTGACCCAACAGGATGCGCACATCCTCGACCGCTCCATCGAGTTGATGGATGAACTGTTTCCCCATGCCCAGGGCGCCTACACCCTGGAAGAGTTCTGCCTGTCCATCGCCGCTTACCGCACCGTGAAGGTGCGCGAGTGCCCGGACCTGATCCACCATTACTGGAGCCGCAAACAGCTGTTCCGGGCCAAGGTCAAGGCGTGGATCGCCAAGCACGCCAGCGCGCCCACCAGCGCGCAAGCCCTGGCCGATACGCGCCAGGTCTCCTCGCACCTGCCGCGCCCGCCGCGTTTGCAGCGTTTGATGTACAAACTGATCACCCTGCTGCTGCCCAAGCATCAGCAACAGTTCATCCGCGAGATTCTTTACGGCTGCTACGAACACGAAAACGAGTTCGACCAGGCGTGCGGCCCGGTCTGGTGGGACAAGGCCCGACAAAACCAGGAAGAACGCCAGAAGCGCCCGCTTGATGCCCACCAGCTGGAACACTGGTTCGCCAACCCCGTGGTGCGTTTGATTCTGGGTGAGCGCCGCGCCGCGATCCAGGAACACCTGCTGAACGCTCCCGCGAAGTAAGACCGCCCTCCAATGCGCGTGCCAGAGCTTCTCTTTCTGTGGGCAGCGTCGTAACCTCAGGGTATGCCCGTCCTCTTCAAGCTGTTGACCGCTGTGCTGTTTTCTTGCCTGAGCCTGGCCGCTCATGGCGAGAAGCTGCGCATTGTCACCGAACCCTGGGCGCCCTATGTCTACGAAGACAACGGCACCATGGCCGGCCTGGATTATGAAACCACCCTGATCGTGTTCCAGCGCCTGGGGGTGCAGGTGCAATGGCAGTTCCTGCCCTGGAAGCGCTGCCTGGCGATGCTCGAGCAGGGCCACGCCGACGGCGCGCTGGATATTTTCCACAGCCAAGAGCGCGACGCCTTGCTGCTCTATCCCAGCGAGCCGTTGTCGGAAGTCGAATTTGTCTTGTTCTATGCCAACGACCGCCCCCACCCCGCCGCCACCCTCGACGACCTGCGCGGCCTGACAGTTGGCGTTTCCCCCGGCTACCTCTATGGCGACGCGTTCAGTGGGTCCAACACCTTCGAGCGTGAACCTGCGCCCAGCCATGAGGCCAATTTTGGCAAGCTCATGCTGGGGCGCGTCGATATGGTGGTGACTGACCGGCGCGTGGGGCACTACGTGATCAAGGCGCTGGGCCTGGAAGGTAAGGTCAGCCAGGCGTCGGTGGTGGTCAGTCGCCAGCAGCAATTTCTTGCGGTACGTCGTGGCGCAGGCATGGACCTGCTGGTGCAACGCTTTGCCGCCGAGCTCAAGCGCTTCAAGCAAGAGCCGGCCTATGCCACCTTGAGTGCTAAATATGGCCGGATGCACGAGCAAACGGCCCCCATACCGGCCCCCGAACACGCCGTTGAGCAGCAGGAAAGCAGCGCGCAGTGATTGCTCTGTTATACTGCGGCCTTTCCGCCAGGCTTACGCCCGGCCGCTCGGGTCTTGAAAACGGCACCCAACCCAGCTACTGCGCAGCTTTGCGGCCCGCGCGAGCCGGTGGAGTGCCCGCCAGACGCAGCAGGACCGGACGGGGTTGCGCTCCCCTAAGCGCCATTCACGCCCGGCAAGATTATCCCTTTGGGCCAAGCCCTAACTAAAACAGGATTACTCATGTCCTTTGCTTCCCTCGGTCTCTCCGAGGCTTTAGTCCGCGCCATCGAGGCAGCGGGCTATACCGAGCCTACTCCGGTGCAACAGCGGGCCATTCCCGCCGTGTTGCAAGGTCGCGACCTGATGGTCGCGGCTCAGACAGGTACTGGTAAAACCGGCGGTTTCGCCCTCCCGATCCTGGAGCGGTTGTTTCCCAACGGTCACCCGGACAAATCCCAACGTCACGGCCCGCGCCAACCGCGTGTACTGGTCCTGACCCCAACCCGCGAACTCGCAGCCCAAGTGCACGACAGCTTCAAGCTGTATGCCCGCGACTTGAAGTTCGTCAGCGCCTGCATCTTCGGCGGCGTCGGCATGAACCCACAGGTTCAGGCCATGTCCCGTGGCGTCGACGTGCTGGTGGCCTGCCCGGGTCGCTTGCTCGACCTGTGCGGGCAAGGCAGCGTCGATTTGTCCCACGTGGAAATCCTCGTGCTGGACGAAGCCGACCGCATGCTCGACATGGGCTTTGTCCATGACGTGAAAAAGGTCCTCGCCCGCCTGCCGGCCAAACGTCAGAACCTGCTGTTTTCGGCAACGTTCTCCCAGGACATCACCGCCCTGGCTGGCAAGCTGCTGCACAACCCCGAGCGCATCGAAGTCACGCCACCGAACACCACGGTCGAGCGTATCGAGCAACGCGTGTTCCGCCTGGCAGCCAGCCACAAGCGCTCGCTGCTGGCGCACCTGATCACCCACGGTGCCTGGGAACAGGTGCTGGTGTTCACCCGCACCAAGCACGGCGCCAACCGCCTGGCCGAGTACCTGGACAAGCACGGCCTCACCGCCGTTGCCATCCACGGCAACAAGAGCCAGAACGCACGCACCAAAGCCCTGGCCGACTTCAAGGCCGGTACTGTGCGTATCCTGGTCGCTACCGATATCGCCGCACGCGGCCTGGATATCGACCAGTTGCCACACGTGGTCAACTTCGAGCTGCCAAACGTCGATGAAGACTATGTGCACCGTATCGGCCGTACGGGCCGTGCCGGTCGTTCGGGCGAGGCCATTTCGTTGGTCGCGCCGGACGAAGAAAAACTGCTGAAAAGCATCGAACGCATGACCAAGCAGAAAATCGCCGACGGCGACCTGATGGGCTTCGATGCCAGCGCCGTGGAGGCCGAGAAGCCAGAAGCGCGCGAACGCCCAGACGTGCGTAACCCACGCAACCCACGCGGCCCCAAAGGCGATGGCCCGAACGGCGGCGGTGGTGGCGGTGGTCGTCGCGACAAAGGCAAGGACAAGGGCAAGGAAAAATCCGCGACCAGCAGCCGTGGCGAACGCCCGGCCCGTGAGCAGAAGCCCCGTGAAGGTACCCCGGCCCGCGAACAGCGCCAGCCGAGCCAGCCACCACGCGCTGCGGCCGACCGCGCCCCGGACGAGTTCCTTGACGACGATATCGATAACTTCGGTAACCGCGTCGACTACGTGCCCCAAGCCAAACCGGCCCAGGGCCGTGGCCGTCGTCCAGGGGCTCCGGCCCAGGGCGCAGGCGCTCCACGTAGCGGCCAGCCACAGGGCGGTCGCCAGAACGCCCCGCGCAACAGCAGCGGCGGCACCACCGGTACCCCGCCTGCCAAGCGCAGCGGCCCGCGTAATGGCGCACCGCGTGACGGCCAGGCCCGTCGCGAAGACTCGCGCAGCAACAACCGCCGCCCGGCCCGTGACGATCAGCCTCGCTCGTCCGAGCCTGCGGTACAAAACCCGCGCGGTGGCCCGGCGCCGAAGATCATCCACAAGGAGTCGAAAGCGGATCGCTTCCCGACACCTGAGCAGTTGGACCAACTGCCAGGCCGTCCTCGTGGTGAGAAACCAGCGCTGCTGACTCGCAACCGCTGATTTTCGAAACGCCATAAAAAATGCCCCGCCTCTTTCGAGGCGGGGCATTTTTTTGGCTTCAACAAAGATCACATGTGGGAGCGGGCTTGCTCGCGAATTCGGCGTGTCAGTCAATGTATCTGGCGACTGACACACCGCCTTCGCGAGCAAGCCCGCTCCCACAAGGGCCCCTATTGCCAGGCAGAAATTACTTCTGCTTCACGCCTTCCAGCGAGATGTCCAAGTCGACAGTCTGCGAAGTCGGGCCTGGGCCTTTCACGCCGAAGTCGTTCAAGTCAATCGTGGTCTTGGCGTTGAAGCCGGCACGTTCGCCGCCCCATGGATCCTTGCCTTCACCGTTGAAGGTGGCCTTGAAGGTCACAGGCTTAGTCACACCGTGGAACGTCAGGTCGCCAGTCACATCAGCTGTCTTTTCGCCAGTGGATTTGACGGCGGTAGACACGAACTTGGCATCGGCAAATTTGGCCACATCGATGAAGTCTTTGCTGGCGATGTGCTTGTCACGTTCTGCGTGGTTGGACCACAGGCTGGCGGTTTTCACGTCGACCGCGATTTTGCTGGCTTCAGGCTTGGCTGCGTCCCAGCTGAAGGTGCCATCCCAGTCCTTGAAGGTACCGTGGATGTAGCTGTAGCCCAGGTGGCTGATTTTCCAATCGATAAAGGCGTGTTGGCCTTCTTTATCGATCTTGTAGTCAGCGGCCATCGCCGAACCTGCGGACAGCAGGGCAGAACCGATTGCCAGCGCAGCGAGTGTTTTTTTCAACATGCTTTCTATTCCTTGTGAGTCGAGGTTGAACATCAGGCTTTGCGTCCCAGCATTCGCGTAAGGGTCGCATCACGATCGATAAAGTGGTGTTTCAGTGCCGCCACGCCGTGCAAGCCGGCGAAGACCACCAACACCCAGGCCAGGTACAGGTGCACCCAACCCGCGGTATCTGCCTGGTCCGGTAGACCGGAAACCACGGCAGGAATTTCAAACAGACCAAACACCGGGATACCGACACCGTCTGCGGTGGAAATCAGGTAACCGGCAATCATCACGGCAAACAGCCCAACATAAAGGAATGCGTGCCCAAATGCGGCACCGATCCGCGTCATGCGGCTATAGCTGGTCAGCGGTGGCGGCGGCGGGCTGACCAGGCGCCAGACGATCCGCACCAGCATGATGGCGAACAGCGTGATGCCAATGCTCTTGTGCAAGTCGGGCGCATCTTTGCGCCAGGCGCTGTAGTAATCGAGACCGACCATCCACAAGCCCAAGGCAAATAAACCGAACACCACCAGGGCGACGCCCCAGTGCAGAACCATGCTGACCCAACCATAGCGGGCCGGCGAATTGCGTAGCTGCATGTACTTAATCCCGTAAGAACTGTGCCCAAGACTAGCGCTTTACCTATCGAATTAAAGCGGAAAATTTTGCTTTGAAATATCGAGAAATACGATAAAGAGGCTATGCATAATAAATTAACAAGGGATTAAGACTATTCCCAAGAAACGTGACAGACCGTCCTGCATTTACCGCGAATTTCCCCACAATGGCTTGTGAGCCAAGCCACCATTGCATAGGCTTGCGCGATTGTTTCGCCCGCGCAGGCAGCGGGACCGCTTCGAGGAGATCACCGATGGGCTTGAACAACCAGTGGATGCAACGCGACCTCGCGGTGCTGTGGCATCCCTGCACCCAGATGAAAGACCACCAGCAACTGCCGCTGGTGCCCATCAAACGCGGTGAAGGCGTATGGCTGGAAGACTTCGAAGGCAAGCGCTACCTCGACGCCGTCAGTTCCTGGTGGGTCAACGTATTCGGCCACGCCAACCCGCGTATCAACCAGCGCATCAAGGACCAGGTCGACCAGCTGGAACACGTGATCCTCGCCGGCTTCAGCCATCAGCCGGTGATCGAGCTGTCCGAGCGCCTGGTCGCGATGACGCCCGAAGGGCTGACCCGCTGCTTCTACGCCGATAACGGTTCGTCCTGCATCGAAGTGGCGCTGAAGATGAGCTTTCACTACTGGCTCAACCGCGGTCAGCCGAATAAAAAGCGCTTCGTCACCCTCACCAACAGTTACCACGGCGAAACCATCGCCGCGATGTCGGTGGGTGACGTGCCGCTGTTTACCGAGACCTACAAGGCGCTGCTGCTCGACACGATCAAGGTGCCAAGCCCGGACTGCTACCTGCGCCCCGAAGGCATGAGCTGGGAAGAACATTCGCGCAACATGTTTCTGGCCATGGAACAGACCCTGGCCGAGCACCACGACACCGTTGCCGCCGTGATTGTCGAGCCGCTGATCCAGGGCGCCGGTGGCATGCGCATGTACCACCCGGTGTACCTCAAGCTGCTGCGCGAAGCCTGCGACCGCTATGGCGTGCATTTGATCCACGACGAAATCGCCGTGGGCTTTGGCCGCACCGGCAGCATGTTCGCCTGTGAACAAGCCGGCATTCGCCCGGACTTCCTGTGCCTGTCCAAGGCCCTTACCGGCGGTTACCTGCCGCTGGCCGCCGTGGTCACCACCGAAGAGGTCTACAGCGCGTTCTACGACGATTACCCCACCTTGCGCGCCTTCCTGCACTCCCACAGCTACACCGGCAACCCGCTGGCCTGTGCGGCGGCGTTGGCAACGCTGGATATCTTTGAAGAAGACAACGTCATCGAGAACAACAAGGCCCTGGCCCAGCGCATGGCCACCGCCACCGCGCACTTGGTGGACCACCCTCACGTATCCGAAGTGCGCCAGACCGGCATGGTGCTGGCCATCGAGATGGTGCAGGACAAAGCCACCAAGGCCGCCTACCCGTGGCAGGAGCGCCGTGGTTTGAAGGTTTTCGAGCACGCGTTGGAACGTGGTGCGTTGTTGCGGCCGTTGGGCAGCGTGGTGTATTTCCTGCCGCCGTATGTGATTACACCCGAACAGATCGACTTTCTGGCCGAAGTGGCCAGCGAAGGCATCGATATCGCCACTAACAGCAAGGTCAGTGTGGCGGTGCCCAAAGATTTTCACCCAGGCTTCCGTGATCCGGGTTGATTGCCCAAATCCTTGTAGGAGCGAGCTTGCTCGCGAAGGCATTCCAGGCGCACCGCTGCGTCGGATGTACATTTTTCGCGAGCAAGAACTAGGCGTCCCCCTCGCTCCTACATAACCCTCTGCAGAGAACAGAAATGAGACTGTCCCGCTTTTTCACCGACACCCCGCTGAGCCTCGGTGATCACGAATTGCCCGAAGCCCAGGCGCATTACATCAGCCGTGTGTTGCGCATGACTGAGGGCGATGCCGTGCAATTGTTCGACGGCTCTGGCCAGGAATTTCGTGGCACCTTGCTGGAAGTCGGTAAAAAACGCGTCACCGTGCAACTCACGGAAAGCTTTGCCGGCCAGGCCGAATCTCCCTTGCATATTCACCTCGGCCAGGGCCTGTCCCGGGGCGAGCGCATGGATTGGGCGATCCAGAAAGCCACTGAATTGGGCGTCAACGCGATCACACCGATCTTCAGCGACCGCTGCGAAGTACGCCTCAAGGACGAACGCGCCGACAAGCGTTTGCTGCACTGGCGCCAGGTAGCAATCAGCGCGTGCGAGCAATGTGGGCGTTCAACGGTGCCGGTGATTCACCCACCGCTCTTGCTGGCAGACTGGCTCAAGCAAACCGAGGCGGACTTGAAGCTGGTGCTGCACCCGGTGGCAGAGCCGATGATCAGCCACGCCAAGCCCTCCAGCCTGGCGTTCTTGATCGGCCCCGAAGGTGGGCTGACCGACAATGAAGTCGAGACCGCCCAGGGCGCCGGCTACCACGCCGCCCGCCTCGGCCCGCGGGTGTTGCGTACCGAGACCGCGCCCGTCGTCGCATTATCCGTCGCCCAACAACTCTGGGGCGACTTCTAACCTCACCCTGTAAACCCAATCAACTGTGGGAGCTTGCTTGCCTGCTCCCACCGTTTTATCGGGTTACCCCAGGCTTACTCCACTGGGTCACTCACTGGCTTGGCGATGATCGCCTTCAACTCGCTGGTCATCGGGAACTCCAGGTTCAAGCCCTTGGGCGGAATCGGCTGCTCAAACCAGCGTTGGTAAATCCCGTTGATCTCTCCCGAGCGGTACAGATCGCCCAGGGTTTGGTTGACCACCGCCAGAAACTGCGGGTCATCCTTGCGCACCATGCAGCTGTAGATTTCCCGTGATTGCTCCTCGCCCACCACCACCCAATGATGCGGGTCCTTGGCCTTGGCGCGCTCGCCGTAGAGCAATGCGTCGTCCATATAGAACGCTACGGCCCGGCCAGTCTCGAGCATCTTGAACGCTTCGCCATGGTCCTTGGCACTGATCACGAACATATTGGCTTTGTGTTCAGCGTTATAACTTTTGAGGAAGCGCTCATTGGTGGTGCCGGCGGTGGTCACCACATTCTTGCCCGCAAGGTCGGCAAAGCCTTTGATCCCGCTGTCCTTGGCCGTGAGCAACTGGCCCTTTACGTAGATAAACCCGTAGGAGAACGCCACCTGCTTCTGCCGTTCAGCCGTCACGCCGGTGGAGCCGCACTCCAAATCCACAGTGCCGTTCTGCACCAGTGGGATCCGGGTTTGGGACGTCACCAGGTTGTATTTCACCTTGAGGTCGCCCACTGCGGTTTTCTGCTGGATACGCTCGACAATCTTGTTTGCCAGATCCACCGAGTAACCCATCGGTTTGCCACTGCTATCCCCCACGTAGGAAAACGGCACCGACGCATCGCGATAGCCCAGGGTGATGGACTTGGCGCTGGCGATCTTGCTCAACGTGCCCTCCAGCGGCGCTTCGGTTGCATGGGCCTGTGCGCTCAACAAAAGCCCCAGCGCGCAGCCGGTCAACAGGATCTTTTTCATTGTTATTCTCCGTTGGTCTTTGAGGTTATTTACGTACTGCTATCACGCTGATTTCCACCAGCACATTCGGTCGTGCCAGTTCTGCCTGCAGGGTGGTGCGCGTGGGCGCCATGCCTGGCGAGAGCCATGCGGACCAGACTTCATTCATCGGTGCAAAACCGGTACCGATGTCCTTCAGGTAAATCGTCGCGTTGAGTAAATGGTCCTTATCGCTGCCCGCCTCGGCCAGCAGCGTGTCGATCCTGGCCAGCACTTCGCGGGTCTGGGTGGCCACATCCAGGCCGTCGCCGGGGACCTGGCCCGAAAGAAACACCAGGTCCTTGAACGTCACGGCACCGCTGAGTCGTTCGTTGCTATTAATTCGGGTGATGGTCATGGCTGCATCCTCAAGCGGCGCGGGGCGTCAGGCCCTGCATATCAATGGAAGGGGTGCGCTGGTCGATCAACTCGGCCAGCAGTCGGCCGCTGCCGCAGGCCAGGGTAAAGCCAAGGGCACCGTGGCCCAGGTTCAGCCACAGGTTGCGATAGCGGCTGGCACCAATCAGCGGCACGCCCGTTGGCGTGGCCGGGCGCATGCCAGCCCATTCGAGCGCGTGTGCGTAGTCAGCTGCATGGGGAAATGTCTCTACTGCCTGGCGCTTCATCAACGCCAGACGCGAAGGCTCAAGGCCGGCATCGAATCCCACAATATCCACCATGGCCGCGACCCGAAGTTGCTCACCGAGACGCGCGTAGACGATCTTGCGGTCGTAGTCGGTGATGCTCACGTTCGGCGCCTGGTGTTGCGGGCCAATCGGCACGCTCAGGCTGTAGCCCTTGAGCGGATATACGGGCAGTGACAGCCCCGGCAGTGCCAACTCAGCGCTGCGATAACCGGCCGCGAGCACCAACTGCTCGACCGGCATTACCTCGTCACCCAGTTCGATGGCCTGTACCGCACCGCCAGCATGGCGCAACCCGGTGACCTTGCGCCCGAGCAAGAACCGGCAACGCCCCGACGCGTCAAGACGGGCCGCCAACTGCCGGCAAAAAGCGTGGCAATCCCCCACCTCCTCATTCGGCGTATAGATGCCACCGACAAAGCCACCGTCCGCCAATGCGGGCTCCAGGCGAGCGCACTCAACAGACGACAACACCTGTTGCTGCAGGAAATTTGTGACCTTGGCACGCGCATGTTCAAAGGTGCTGGCGCTGCGAAACATCACCAGCTTGCCGTTGCGCCGCCAGTCGAAGCCGCCCAGGCGATCATCCTCGCGCCACTGCTGTAACGTGCTCTGGCTCAGGGTAGCCAGGCGCAGAAGATGGGCACCGTTACGCGTGTTGACCGAACCTCGGCAAGCGCCGATAAAGGCCGCCATCCAGCGCCATTGCTGTGGGTCGAGGCGGGGTCGCAACTTCAAGGGCGAGTCGCCCCGCAGCAACCACCCGATTGCCTGCAAGGGCACGCCCGCGTCGGCCAGCGGCGCAACATAACGATAAGACAGTTGCCCACCGTTGGCGAAACTGGTTTCGCTGCCCAAGGTGCCACGGGCATCGATCAGTGTGACCTCATGGCCAGCCCGCACCAACGCATAAGCGCTGGCCAAGCCGATAACCCCACCGCCGATGATGCAAACCTGCCTGGCCATCCCAGCCCCCAACCGTTGATTAAGAGCGCTCAGCGTAGAGCCAGGTGACAGGTCACCGACAATGAATAAAGATGGCTCACCTATAAACAAAGGTTATGGGACTCGCCATGCGCTTGCGTCATATCGAAATCTTCCAGGCCATCCGTCAGACCGGCTCCATCAGTGCCGCCGCGCAGTTGCTGCACGTCTCGCAACCGGCGGTGACCAAAGTGCTGCAGCACGCCGAGCTGCAGTTGGGCTTTGCGTTATTCCTGCGGGTACGGGGTAAATTGCAACCCACCCCGGAAGCCCTGGCGCTGGAACGCGAAGTCGAGAAAGTCAGCGCAAGCCTGCAAGGCGTGCGGCGCCTGGCGAAAAGTTTGCGCCGCGAACCGGGACAAAGCATTCGCATCGGCGCAATCCCGGCGCTGGCGCTGGCGCTGCTACCGCCGGCGGTCCTGGAATGGAAGCGCGATTACCCGGACATTGCCTGTGAACTGTCCAGTGACCATAGCCACGAGCTGGTGCAAAAGCTGTTGATGCGCGAGATCGACCTGGCGCTGACGCTCAACTTTTCCGGGCATCCGGGGCTTACCACTCAAGTACTGGCCAACGGCGTGCTGGTGGCATTGGCGTCCAAAGGCTATTGGCCGGACGCCGAACAGCATCAGCCCCTGCCGTTGGCCGAACTGGCCGGTGCGCCCTTGATCGGCCTCTCCAGCGCTGACCCGCTGGCCGCCAAGCTGGAGAGTTATCTGGAAAGCGTCGACCCGCCACCACGAGTGACGATCTCGGTGCAGACCTACTCACTGGCCCGCGCCATGGTCGAATCCGGCGCGGGCCTGACCGTGATCGATCCGTTCACAGCATTGGGTGCTTCAACGGCCACCACCCATATCCGAACGCTCACCCCGCCGCTGCCGATTACCCTCTACGCGCTGACCCGTGCCAACGAACCTCCACCGCATATGCTGGCCAAGTTGCTAGAGATTTTTGGTAGCCGCGCCCAGGTGTTACTGGAACGCCTTTAAGTGTGGGAGCCGGGCTTGCCCCCTCCCACAATCAGAGCACGTAATGCATGATCGCCACGAAATGCAGCAGGCTGCCGCCAATCACAAACAAATGCCAGATGCCGTGGGAATGGCGCAAGCGATCCTCCAGGGCAAAAAAGATAATGCCTACGGTGTACAGCACCCCACCGGACGCCAACCAGATAAAACCGGCCGTGCCCAGCGCCGCCATCAGTGGCTTGACCGCCACCAGGACGATCCAGCCCATCACGGCGTAGATCACGATGGACAGAATCCGCGCCTCCGAGCGCGGCTTGATCTCCTGCAGGATGCCGATCACCGCCAGCCCCCACACAATCCCGAACAGCGTCCAGCCCCACGGCCCGCGCAGGGTCACCAGGCAGAACGGTGTGTAGCTGCCGGCGATCAACAGGTAAATGGAAAAGTGATCGACCTTCTGCATGATCGCTTTTCGCCGGCCCCGCACGCTGTGGTACACCGTTGACGCGCTGTACAGCACCATCAGGGTAAAGCCATAAATCGCCACGCTGACGATCTTCCAGGGGCTGCCGTCCAGGCTCGCCACCACCAACATCCACACGGCGCCAATACAGGCCGCGACTGCACCGAGCAAATGGCTCCAGGCGTTGAATCGTTCCCCGTGGTACATCTGTCACTGACCTCCCGTCACCCTCAAGAACAGGCGGACAAGCGTCCAGCCTTGCGCATCAGAGTGCAAGCGGCACGTGACGTTCCGGCGACGACAGCCGCGTTTACGGGCACAATCGAGTGCAATCGAACAAGAGCCCACGGCCATGCTGATCGACGAAGAATTCACCCTCAAGAAACTGGAGATCTTCCTGGCGTTCATGCGCACCGGCAACCTGGCCCGCGCCGCCGCCGAGTTGCAAACCAGCAATGTCAGCGTGCACCGCGCCATCCACTCCCTGGAAAATGCCCTGCGCTGCCCGCTGTTCAAACACGAAGGGCGCAACCTCACCCCGCTGGAAAGCGCCTACGTGCTCGAAGAGCGTGCGCAGAAACTGGTGGCTGATGTGGTCGACAGCGTGCGCCTGACCCGCGAAGCCGCTGGGTTCTCGGCCGAACGTTTCAAGCTCGGCTCGCTGTATTCGCTGACGGTCAAGACCGTGCCGCAATTGATCATGGGCCTGAAAATACGGCGCAGCGAACTCAATATCGACCTGATCCTGGGCTCCAACTTCGACCTGCTCTACAAGCTCAAGAACATGGAAGTGGACGCGATCCTCATCTCCCTCGACGAACACGCCCACGACCCCGACTGTGAGCAGATCGCGCTGTTCAGCGATGACATCTTCCTCGCCACGCCGGCCGACTCGCCCCTGGACCGCAATCAGGAAATCGACCTGGCCGACGTGCGCGATGCCACCTTCATCACCCTCACCCAGGGCTTCGCCACGCATCAGGACGGCAACCGAGTGTTCCATCAGGCAGGGTTCGAGCCGAAGGTGGCGATGCAGGTGAACGATATCTTCACCTTGCTGAGCATGGTCAGCTCAGGGGTGGGTTATGCGCTGCTGCCCGGGCGGATCGCGGCGGTGTATGAGAACCGCGTGAAGCTGATACCGCTGCAGCCCAGGTATCGGTTGCAGCAGCAGATCGGTGTGGTGTTTTTGAAAGCCAAAGAGCGCGATCCGAACTTGCTGGCGTTGTTGGCGGAGTGTCGGATGTATGCCAATCGCCAGGTTTGAGGCCGCCATCGCACAACTTCGGCACGACGCTAAACCTGTGGCGAGGGAGCTTGCTCCCGTGACGATTAGACAGCCGATGCCAATCTACCAGACACCCCACGATCCAACTGTGGGAGCTGGCTTGCCTGCGAAGACGGCCTAACAGTCAACACAGCTGGATTGTGTACATATCCATTCCTGCGGTAACGGCTACTTAGGGTTCCGCCCTGACGGCGGCTCACTTTT